>JBKDSL010000048.1:0-15685 GCA_046340555.1 Bacteroidota bacterium | reverse complement strand
GAAACCACCTCCTGAATCATCTTCAATTGAAATAAATTAAAAGGTCCGCCATTGCCCTCGTATCCGAGACGGTTGGCTGGAACCTGGAAGAAATACTCGAATAGGGCAATAGTCCAACTGACCATTATCACACCAACGATTCCCAATTTGGCCATAGAGGGTATCTTATGGAATTGCAAATGCCCGTACCAAGCCAATGTCATAAAGCAATTAGCTATGATGAGCAATGCAACAGAAGAAACACCTTTCAACATCAGGTCAGTTCTTGATTACCCTTGTTGGCGACAAATTGAAACGATCCCCATTGATCAGTACCGAATAAATTCCAACTGGCCAAGATGACATATTGATGGAAGATTTGCCACCGGGATTCATCTTGGTGCGGTGCACCAATAAGCCCTTGCTGTCATATACCAGGACGTCAGCACTGGATCCACCGGGAAAACCATCCACAGAAATTTGAATCCAATCGGTGGTGGGATTGGGAGCTACATGAACCGGATTCACAGAATTCTCATTCAATCCAACCAAAGGATCAAGCATCACATCCAAAACTGTAACATTCCCGTTTGCAAGTACCACATTGTTTACGGTTTTAGAAGCATAACCAGAGGCAGAGAACTCCACATTGAAGGTTCCGGAAGTTGGATACCCCGTTCGGTAGTCGCCAATGATGTCGGTTGAATCGTTTGCACTGGTGCCAAGTATAACGGCGTTCACATTGAGGATGGGTGCACCTGTGGCGCTATTGGTAACGTTGCCTTCGAGATAGCAGGCCCTTTGGTAGTAAGGGGCAAACACATAAAACTCGCCATCCATATCGGTGGCGATGATATTACCGGAAGGCAAATAAGGCGATGCATCCCAACACAGGAAACCTCCAGTAGGATAACGAGCTATTTCAACTAGGTTAAGCGGACGCGCGGCATCCACTATAGTGAGCTGACTGCCATAGGATGGGTTTATCATATAATCATTGAACACCCTTACGTTATGGACTTCTTTTTCAGGCATCGTGTCATTATAATACGTGTTCACCAAGGTGATGTTGTTTATGTCTGAAACATCGAAAACACCTAGTGGCGTATTGTTCAATTCATCAGCGGTATAGAAGTAACGACCATCATCGGAAAACCAACCATTGTGATTGAATAATCCAGGTGTTGGGTGAGAAGATATAACGGTCGGATTCGATTTGTCAGATAAATCTACTACTGAAAACTGACCATTGAATATCTCACTTGACCACAATGTATCATTTCTAACAGTGCCATCGTGCACATAAAATGCGCCATATGAACCCACATAAACGGGGTTCCAAGGATCGGTCAAGTCGCAAATCACAGAACCAATATTGGTACCAAAAGCATATAGATAGTTACCAAAAACCTGAACCGTGTGGGAACTGCTGAGCTGTCCGGCTATGACACCATCGCCCGTATAAGTTTTTGAGATGTATGTGGCAGGAAGTCCGCTCAGGTCTATAATGGTTATACCACCGCCGCCTTCGGTACCGGCATACGCATAATGTCCTAATGTTTTCACCTCCCTCCACAGGCTGGAGGCAGCGGGCACGGTGTGCAATACAATCGGATTAGAAGGATCATTCACATCTACGATAACCAAACCATCTCCATTACCCAACAATGCATATTCATTACCGGCAGGATCAACATAATGCCAAACGCCGGCACATGTGGTATTGAATGAAAGTTGACCTAATTTTTGAAGGGTTTGAATTTGTCCTTGAGCGACAAAAGAACTAACGAGGATTAGGGAAGTAAATAAAAATCGAATCATATCAATTGGGTTTTCACACACAAATGTAGCCATTAACAACCACAATTTCATGGCCTTATACTATATACAGAACACCCTCTGCTTGATATCATTAAATTGCTATTTTAGCCTTAATATAACCTCAATTCTAACCACTCATCGTCAAATGAAAAAAACCTTACCTGTCCTTGTTTTATTTCTATTATTGATCGGACGAAATGCGCATGCTTGCTCAGATGCAGGTGTTGCTAGTGCCACATCCGATTCAGTTTGTTATAATGTTCCCGTAACCTTATCACTGAGCGCGTATTCAGGCACCATCTTCCAATGGCAGAGTTTGAACAACAGTGTTTGGGTCAATGAAACTGGGCCTGGGGCTGCCACACCCAGCTATACCGTTACGCTCGCAACATCCACCACCCTTCGGGCTATTGTAACCGAGGTAGGTTGTCCGAGCGATACTTCCAATACTTTAACCATCACCATAGGGACAATTCCAGTACCGATTGCCAACAATGTAAGCCGCTGCGGTCCTGGAGCAGTAACACTGACCGGCACCGGTAACGGCACTTTGCAATGGTTTACAGACCTTACATCCACAACACCTATAGCAACGGGAAGCCCAGCAAATGCGTTCATTCCAGCCTCCACTACCCTATACGTTTCAGACCAAGTACAAGGTGGGGGATCTGGCGGAGGTACGGGAGCGGCCAGCCCGATATGAATTACCGAGATGGAAATCCAAACCAATGATGTCTTGGAGATTCAAAATGTGGGTCCTGCGCCTGTTGATGTAACAGGATGGAAGGTGGTAGTGAATAACAGTTATACGGACATCAACTTAGTAAACACAATTGTACAAACATTGACAGGAGTCTTGAATCCAGGCGACATACTATCCTTTGCTGATGTAACTGCATTACCTGGAACCACATATTGGGGGAACAATATTCTTTGGAACTCGGGCGCCTTTCCCACATTTACCGGCTGGGCTTTGATTATTGACAATCAAAATAACCTGCGTGATTTTGTACCGATGAACTGGCCAGCAGCCACCATCCAATCCATGTCGATCACAGTAAATGGAGCTACATTATCTCCGGGATCAATTTGGACGGGAGACGGGGTGAATATTACCAACACATTGGCAGGACTAAGTGTTCAGCGCAATGGAAATAGCGACAGCAACAATGCGTCGGATTTCACAGACCAAACAATAACCACCAATGTAGCAAACAACCAGATTACTACTCCCTTCATCGGCTTTGGATGTAGCAGTCCCAGAGTACCCGTACAAGTTACCATCACCCCATCAGCCCCAGTTAATATCAATGCCAGTTCAACCAACTTTTGCTTAAATGGATCTGCGACTTTGACGGCTACCAGTAGTAACTCCAATTATGTTTATACATGGTCGCCATCTACAGGCTTAAACACCGCATCTGGCCCCAACGTAACCTGCACACCAACAGGAACTGGTGCCAATACCTATATTGTAATTGGTGATGATGGAATATGCTCCAATGTAGATACTGTAACCATCACTGTTGGTGCGCTGACAGCTCCTGGACAGGCTAGCACCTTCCAAGACACGGTTTGTTTGGGTAAGACAGCAGATTTGATTCTAAATGGCTCACAAGGTAACATCCAATGGCAAAGTCTGAATAATGGATCTTGGGTAAACGAAACAGGTGCCGGATCGAATAGTTCGGCCTATACGGTTGCTCCCACGCTTAGCACCACCTATCGTGCCTATGTAACCAGTGGCAGCTGCCCACCGGATAGTTCGAATGCAATTGACATCACGGTTTTGCAAATCACCACTCCTGTATCCGTGGGTGACAGTTTATGTGTAAGCGGTAGCGCAACAATTTCAGCCACTGGAACAGGAACGATTCTATGGTACAATTCGTTGATCAGCTCAACACCTGTGTCCTCAGGTCCAACCTATTCATTTAACACCAATCAAAGCAACATTTATTATGCTCAATCTTTTGCCGGAACAGCCTACAATGTAGGTCCGGCAGATGCAGCAATTGGCAACCAAACAGTCACTACCAGCAACAACTTCGGAATGGCTTTCGATGTGCTGCGCCCCGTTACCATCGACTTTGTGCATGTTTACCCGAATCAAACGGGAACAGTAACCGTTAACCTCCGTCAAGGTCCAGGCTTGCCTGTTTTGGATTCTTACACGCAAAACGTGACCGCCTTTACTGGCAAAACTCCTATAAAAGTTGATTTTGATGTTCCTGTGGGAACAGGATATTTCATGGAGGTAGCTACGGGTAGTGTAACGATGAACCAAAATACGGCTGGAGCGGCTTATCCCTACTCTGTTGCAAACGGACCATTGAATATTACCGGTTACTACAATCCTGCTTTCAATACAGGTGGAGCCTACTTATATTTATATGATTGGGTTGTTTCAGAAGGATGCCGTAGTCCACGCGTTGCGACACCTGTGGTAGTTAGTCCGTTCCCTCCTGCTCCAACAATCACTTTAAATTTCAACGTACTGACTTCATCTCCGGCTAACACCTATCAATGGAACAGGAACGGCGTAGCAATCCCTGGAGCCACCAATCAATCTTACACAGCCACACAGAATGGGAATTATACGGTTACCATTACACTCAATGGTTGCACAACCACTTCGGCCGTGTTTCAATTCTTATCTGCCGGAACGGCTGAGTTACAAAGCTCCTTTGAAGTGTATCCAAATCCTGCCAATGAGCAATTGATCATATCCATGTTAGGTTCAGTTATAGAAGTAAATCGAGTCAGCATATCTGATATCTCAGGTAAAACGGTTTATGAAGTACAGAATCCTGAGATTTTGGGAACCACCTCTATCAAGATCCCAACTGCGCAACTTGCAGAGGGCAGTTATGTTGTCCGAATACATACCAAGTATGGAGTGGTCATGAAAATGTTCGTAAGACAGCAGTAGTTTATAGACTAAAACAAAGTCCAAGGGTGGCCGAAAGGCCGCCCTTTTTTATTGAACCTATACTAACAAACAGCTGTTTATAATTAAGCCGTAGGTGGTGGTATCCACTTGACCTGCACGAATACTTTTGAGCCTGAGTGAAAAGGAAAATCAATACACAACTGGTTTCGTTACCAAAACTGCTGATACCATCGGCAGGTATGATTCTAATCTCAGCATCTGTTATTTCAGGATGCAAAGATTATAGGCCTGAAATGGAGCGCGCGATTGCAGAACGCGATTCTGTGATGTTATTGAGTACGGTAAAAGACTCTTCCATTAGTTCCTACTTAGAGTCGATGAATGAAATCGAGGCAAACCTCGACAGTATTGCAAGAACACAACTCACCATTGCAAAGGAAACCACTGACGGTACCGAGCTCAAGCAGGACGCGAAAGACAGAATCAACTTCAACATAGGAGTTATAGGTGAATTGCTTCAACGTAACAGCCAGATTATCGAAGACCTGAACAAGCGCCTATCGGGAAATGACAAAACTATTGCATCCCTACGCAAAAAGATACTGAAGCTTACTGAGGAAAACACATTGAAAGACCAGGAAATCGTTACACTGAAGGACGAGGCTGGTGTCATGCGAAACACCATCACTGGATTGAATCGATCTGTTGACTCCCTAAATGTTGAAACCCAGCAAAGGGACATCATTATAAGTCAAAAAACCGACCAACTACAAACCGCCTATTGGGTTTTGGGTACCTATAAGGATCTGAATTCAAAAAAGCTGATGAAGAAAGAAGGCGGTTTTTGGGGAATAGGTAAAGACCGCGTACTGGAAAGCGACCTTAATCCGGATGCCTTTCAAAAGGTAGACATTACCAAATTCAACAACATTCCCGTAAATGCAAAGACCGCGAAGCTGGTAACTAATCACCCAGCCGACAGCTATAAAATAAATACCGACATAAAGGGATTTGTGAAGAGCATTGAAATTACAAATCCCGCCAGATTTTGGAAGTCGTCCAAATACCTGGTAATAGTTACTGGTTAGCTTTTCTGTTTATGAAGATGGGGAACCCGGTTATGCGAAAGTGTAACCGGGTTATTTTATTTAGATGAAAAGCTCAGCTTGCCCGTTGTTCACTACGCCCAATACCTTACCATGCAGTTTAGCCCCAATTAACGGGTTGTTATGGGACAGTGATGCGCTGTTTTCCCTTAAGGGGATGAATTCCATGTCGGGATGAAAAATTGTTAAACAAGCCATGCTTCCTTCTTTGATTTGAATCTCATTCAAACCCAAAACGCGTCTTGGACCATTCCCCAAAACCTCGACTAAGCGTACTACAGGCAAATCCGGACATGAGGTTCGCAAAGCGGAGAAAGTCGTTTCAATTCCAGCGATACCGTATGAAGCAAAATCGAACTCAACCATTTTGGTTTCCTCATCTTGAGGTGAGTGATCAGAGCAAACAGCGTCGATAGTTCCATCGGCTAATGCCAATTTAAGCGCAGCAACATCGTTCATGGAGCGCAAAGGGGGCTTTACCTTGTAATTGGTATCGTAGCCGGTAATGACAGAATCATCTAAATAAAGCTGATGAACGCAAACATCTGCAGTAACCTTAAGACCTTGTTTCTTAGCTTCCCGAATACGCTCAATAGAACCTTTGGTGGACAATGTTCCAAAATGTAAGCGGGCCTCCGCATATCGGCAAATCTCCAAATCCCTGGATACCATCAACTCCTCAGCAAATGCAGGAGATGATCGCAAGCCACTTTCGGTGGCTGGAATACCTTCATTGACCAATCCCTTACCCGAAATACCGGAATCGTTGCTGTACGTCATCACTAGCGACCCTACATTGGTTGCATATTGCAATGCACGCAACATCAATCCTGAATCAGCAACAGGTCTTTTATCATCCGTGAAAGCTAAAGCCCCAGCGGTCTTCATGTCGAACATTTCGGTAATGTCCTTGCCTTCCCTGCCTTGCGACAAGCAGCCAGCGGGATGGGCTGTTACCAATCGCCCTTGCGCTTTCGATTTCACATACTCGATATCTGTTTTGGCTTGTATGGGTGGCGTGGTGGATGGCATAAGTAAAACATCGGTAAATCCACCTTTAGCAGCCGCGGCAAGTCCACTGGATATGGTCTCCTTATGCTCATCGCCCGGGTCGCGGAAATTGGCTCTTAGGTCAAACCAACCAGGAGAAACGCATGCTCCTTCAACATCTAAAACACGATCGAATTCATCCTTGATTCCTACAGATATGGATTTGATTACACCATCCACAATGAAGATGTCAACAGGTTTATCGTTTTTTCCGGAACCGATGATCCGTACATTTCTAAGCAGGAGTCTCATGTTTTCCAAAATTTGAGTAACAATATTTCGATAACTAAAAATACCAAAGCTAGAATGATACAATATTTCCAAAGCGGCACTCCGTCTGAATACAACGTTCCAGCAAGTGCTTTAGCACCAGTAGTGGCATCAACTTGGAAGTTGGTTAGTCTAGCCTCCCCGATTTGCTTGGTAAGCATTTCGGCATCGTTGAACGACATGACAGACTCAGCCCTATTGTAATTGAAAGAAGGGTTGGAAACCAAGTTGCCATCGAGACTTAACTGATAAGCACCCGCATCACGGATGGTATTTCCAAAATTAATCTTGACGGCAGACCCCACCATTCGATGTGTTGGAATGAACTCAGCTCTGTTGGCACTTCCCTTAAGTTTAAATATGCGATCACCGGAAAAGCCACCGGAAGGAATATCCAGGTTGGCGTCAGAACCAATGAAAATGGCAAGTGCTTGAGGATTGGTAGCGAGTAATGCCATCCGATAAAAAATGGGAACGAATATGGCATGCTTGGCCAAGCCAGACATTTCACCGCTTAAGGATGACCCCAGCATATATACACTTCCATCGCCAACCCTATAGCGATTGAGATACGGCTCGCCACTGCGAAGACGCAGCAAAACCTCTGGAACTCCTCCATTCAATTGTAAGGAACGGTTAACCACAGGGAGGTCGGTTGAGGCTCCAACACCACTTTTGCCAGTGAAAACGCCATAAAACACCGGATCATCCGTTTGCAAACGATCAACTTTATCCGGCGCAATGCGCAAAGAACCGATATTCGCTATGCCGAGTGAAGATGACAAGCCAGAATATGTTTCAGCACTTGCCATTGAGTCAGGAATAATGATGGCAACTCCGCCGCCCTTCACAAATTTATCTAATTCGGCAACCATACCCGTAGAAGGTTGGCGGACCTCATTGAGAATAACTACCCGAGCTTGAGCGAGAGCACCATAATTGACCTGCTTTTCGGTGAATTCCTGAAGTTTGAAATACCCCTCTTGCGGGAAAAGAGATCGAAAGTAAGATCCTGAAGACTGGCCGTTTATTGAAACCATTGATACGGATGGTTCAACATGCATCGAGAAATAATACTTATCGTCGAAAAATACTGCGTTGTCTTCCAATGAAACCTCACAGTTGTACCAACCAGTATCGTTTGGCGTGAAAGTGAGTGTGACATCCTTAAAAGCACCTGCTCCTATGTCGACACTGGCAGCAGATTTTGGAGATCCGTTAACATCGAACTTCAGAGGAACAGAGGTAATGTCTGATGTGCCATAATTTCGAATCCGGACGTTGACCTCGGTAATCTGGCCTGGTTGAACCACTGGCGATGCCAACCAGCAGGAGTCGACAGAGATGTTATCGGCATCAGCCGAACCGATTGGAACCAGCAGAACGCTGATGGTGGAGTCTGGTTTTATGCCAGATAAATTAGTGGTCGATTTCTGAAAATCAGAAATTTGAATGGCCAATTTATTGGATGATCCACCAGTATTAAGCAGATCTGTTTGTCGGGATAAAACTTCTGATATGGTGCGTGTGGATGAACTCAGCTCAACTTGATCCAGTGCGACCAGAAATTCTTCGCGACTGACCAGTCGTTGATGCGCAGGATCGAAATCGCTGGTAAGAAGTTGGAAACGATCGGATGGCTTATAGGATTTGGCGATGTCGCGGGCAATGTTGGTAGCTTCTTCAATCCTGGTGCCATTGGTACCAAGTGCCTCCATGCTGAAGGAATTGTCTACATAAATACTAACCACATTGCCAGTGAATGATTTGGTGCCTTGTGCACTTGGAATAAAGGGCTGGGCGAAGGCAAACACCAAAAAAACCAGCGCCAGGATTCGACTAGCCAGAACCAACAAGTGTTTTAGCTTGGATCGGGAATTGGTTTCTTCCTTCAATTCCTTGAGAAAAGCCACATTAGTGAAGTAAACAACCTTGAATTTACGGAAATTGAAAAGATGAACAATAATGGGAACGGCTACCAGGGCAAGGGCCGTCAGAAAGGCCGGTTCTACAAAACCGATGTTCATCAAAGGGCTGAAAAATTTTATTGTGCTCAAAGATAATCATTTTCGCTTAAACCAGGGTTGTTAACAGGTCATTGTCGATATATGCCCCCCCCCTCCAGTCACTTTCCTTGAATCAGCCTCGTTACATTTGATATGATTGCTCTTACCTAAATCCCCCAAAAAGCCTCCTATGCCGAACCGCAGTAATAGAAAGATTTTTGTCCTAGACACCTCCGCCATACTTTTCGACCATAATGCCATCCACAACTTCAAAGAACATGATGTAGACATTCCGATTACAGTACTAGAAGAAATTGACCGCTTTAAAAAGGGCAATGATGTCATCAATTTTGAGGCTCGGGAATTCATCAGAAATATCGACAAACTATCGGGTCAACATTCGCTTCAGGATTGGATACCATTGAACGGTCCTACTAAAGGTATGATTCGGGTTGTAATGATGGAGCATGCCACCGTGGATGCCAATAAGGTGTTTGGCGAGAAAAAGGCGGACCATAATATTTTGAATGCGGCTTTGCATTTAGCAGAGACCAGTCCAGGGCGCAAGGTCATTTTGGTATCTAAAGACATAAACCTGAGACTAAAGGCGAAATCGCTGAATTTGCAAGCTGAAGACTACAAGACAGGCAAGATCAAAGACCTTGAAGGCCTCTATTCTGGCAGTAGTGTTTTAGAGAATGTGAGTAGTAAACACATAGACAATATTTACAATACAGGCTCTGTTTCTGCTTCTCATATCATTAAAAAAGGCAAACCGGTCTCCAACCATTATTACGTTTTGAAATCAAAAGACGGATCGCACTCGGCTTTAGCTTGGTACAACCCTGAAACAGACGGCATGGATCGGATTTCCAAGGAAACCGCTTACGGTATCCGACCACGCAATGCGGAGCAAGCATTTGCCATGCACGCGGTAATGAATCCTTCCATCAAATTGGTGACCATACAAGGAGTTGCAGGCACCGGAAAAACCCTGATCGCATTGGCATCTGCTCTTCAAACGCGCCAATCTTTCCGACAGATTTACCTAGCACGTCCTATAGTACCCTTGTCAAACAAAGATATCGGATACCTGCCTGGCGACATCAAATCCAAAATCAACCCGTACATGGAACCGTTGTGGGATAACCTGAAGTTTATCCAAGGCCAATACAAAGAGAACGACAAAGAGTTTCAAAAGATCAATGAGATGGTTGAGTCGGAAAAGCTGCATATCACCCCTTTGGCTTACATCCGAGGGAGAAGCCTATCCAATATTTGTTTCATCATAGATGAGGCCCAAAACCTGACGCCGCACGAAGTGAAAACCATCATCACAAGGGCCGGAGAAAACACCAAGATTGTTTTTTCGGGGGATGTCAATCAGATAGACACTCCATACCTTGACTCTCATAGCAATGGGCTTTCACATATCATTGATAAGATGAAAGGCCAACACTTGTATGCCCATATCACGCTCGAAAAGGGTGAACGAAGTGAATTAGCCGACCTTGCTGGAAGCCTACTCTAATATTACCGTCAGATTAGCTGTATCTTTGTGATATCATGTCATACAAAGTAAACGACCATTTCGCGAAGAAGGCCAAGAAGGAACAGTATGTTGCCCGGTCGGTTTACAAGTTGCAGGAAATCGATAATAAATTCAGGATTTTACGCAAAGGTGATATGGTTTTGGACTTAGGCGCGTCACCAGGCTCATGGTCTCAATATGCGAGCAAAGTAGTAGGTGATCACGGAAGGGTGCTTGGAGTCGACCTTAAAAAAGTATTCTTATCCATCCCAAATGCTGTGTTCGTAAAGGCCGATATGTTATCAGCAGACCTAACAGAGACCATCTCACTGCATGGATTTGATAAGCCATTTGACGTGGTGATATCCGACATGGCACCCGACACAACCACCAACCGATTTACAGACCAAATGCGATCGCTTGAGTTGTGTGAGATGGCTTTAGCCACAGCACAAAAGCTCCTAAGAGCGGGAGGTCATTTCGCTTGCAAAATTTTCGATAGCGGAGACGCTATGGGATTCCGAGATGAGTTGAGGAAAAACTTCAAATCGGTAAAGTTGCTTAGACCCAAAAGCGTTCAGCAATCCAGCAAGGAGTTTTTCATGATAGGGATTGGATTCCTGCAAAAACAGGAAACATCAGAGCTTGTAGCGCCAGCCGATTGAGACAATATAATTAGTCCAAGGATCGGAAACATTCACTTCGCGATCGAAAATGTAGCCTAAAGTTATTGCAGACTTTTTCGAATATTCATACTCAACACCTGTTGACAAGCGATATTCCGTGAATAGCGGCCCATCCTGGCTATTCAGATAGAAGAATGACTCGCCAGAAACATAGGGTATCCACTTTTTATCGGTATCGTATTTGAATGAAGCCTTAAAACGGAAGTAATCATCCGGCACCCGCCAATTTTCGGACCGCTTTATATCGGAGAACTGTGATTGGTATCTAGCCCGAAATGATGCGGTGACTTTGTTGAATTTCTTCTTGTAAGTAAGATTCAAAAGAATCCTATGTCTAGTGCTGTAGCTATCATCGGATTTCCTCTTACCAATAAGCCTATAGCCAAAAGATGCCTCCCATCGTTTATTGATCTTATAACCCAACAAAGCCTCTCCATAGACTGTACCAAGCTCAGTGATGTTTTCATTAAAACGTAATTCTATATCACCATCCAACGAGAATTTCTTTCCCAAATCGGATTGCAAGCCTATGGAAGACCATAAGCCAGCATCATTCACTTGGGCTTTTGCAGAAAAGCCCAAGACCAAGATCCATAAGAAGAAAATGAAGGTCCTATTCATAGTAGTGCACTTGCACTTGGGCCGTATCTCTTAAGAAATCAATCTTACCTATTGTGACTGAATTGACTTTAACTCCCAAACGATTTTGAAGATCTTCTATCAGCTGTTGTTTGTTTTCAGGCTTAATCAATTCGATGTTCTCGTACATCACGATTTTAGAAACCTCTTTGCGCATCAGAACGCGGCTCTCAAGCAACCAGGTAACCAATATGATGATAGACATCACTAACAATAATTCGTCCCAGCTCCCTTTGGTAACAGCGTTTATGAGTCCCATGGCGATAACCAAAAACATATAGGTCATGTCTTTGATACTGATGTCTTCGGTTCGGTATCTTAACATTGAGAATACGGCAAAAAGCCCAAAGGCTGCTCCCATACTCATTTCAACTTTATTCAGCAGGTAGGTAATGAGGAATATGATAAGGTTGAATATATAAAATGTGAAGATATATTCACGATTTCGATATATGGGGAAATAGACGAACCTTATAAGGACAAAGACCGAACCAAGGTCAATCATCAATCGTAGGAAAAACTTCCAAGAAAGCTTTTCAAATAATGTGAATCCAGTTCTTGTAATTTCACTGTCGAGGTCTTGCAGTAATATCATTTTGTATTTTTTTTATCATTAACAATTGAGGCTTGAAACTATTCTTCTTCACATTTTCGGCCAAAGCGGCAATACCGAGGCAGTATTTACTTAATGAAGAAGGCCGTATTTGGTATTCCTTCATCAACTTACTGAAAACGGATGATGCGGCCCGGTTTTGCTTCAATTCGGCAATCACCAAACCTTCAACCTGCCATTTCCGATCACCCATTGCATAAGCCAGGTCCGCATCAATAGTAAGGCGCTCCTTGAAGTCGGGACCGGATAGTGTGATCCTCGTATAATCGACTACGATCTGTTCATGAAGGGAAGTAAAGTCGTAAGGGGTTTTTTCAGCAAGAAGGCTTGATGCGTTATCCATACCATTAGCGGAGTCCAAGCAGACTCTGGATTTAATGGTACGACCACGATTGTTTTTAAATTTTATCTCAAAAAAGGAGCCTCCAGTATCGATATAGTTTCGCCTTCTTACCTTGTATCGGTTCAATTTGCCAGCTGCATGTCGTCCATATAAGGAAAAATCATCCGTATCAAAATATACGGAGCTATAGCGGAACGAACGCACGCCATCAATGGACAAGGTTTTGTATCCGGCAATTCTCAGTTTGTCCAATACCTCTGGCAGCAAGGAATCAGCAAAAACAAATTTGGTATCCATGCGGTTCTGTAACGAAACCCGGTCCAAATCAGCCAAAGTCAAACCATCGAAATGATTAAGAGCTTTCAGTATGTTATCTTTTAACTGCCCAACCACGTTAATCAATCCGACCTTTGCTAATTATGTTTTTTCTAAATGGCTCCCTTTGACTAATTCGGGAATGTGGTATACAATTCAAATGAAGAAAATAAAATATAGAGGTATGCAAACCTGTTATTCGGGTTATTAATATTTTTTGATTTGAAAAGTGCCGGCATCCACCTCCTGCTTACGGCCGGTAATTTCAATTGATTTCTTCACTGCAGTAGATCCCGCTGCTGTTAAGGTATCCGAATAAACATAAACTGTGTAAGAGCCCTCTCGCAAGTATTTGAATTCAAAACGGCCATCAAACGAACTTTTTATCCTTTCACTGTAGGTGATGTCGTCACCGTAAATCAAATACACGTCTTCATCTACTCCAGGATAAGTTTCGCCGTTTTGAAAGTCGTCAACTTCAACATTACCTACAATGGCGCTAGAACCCCCTTCGCCTGGGCCCTTATCACAAGAGATAAAAGTAGAAAGCACTAAAAATCCAACCACTGCCCAAACGGCTGACTTGAATTTTACGAAAGACGTGAAGGTCCAACTAATAACCATGATAATCGATTTTTATGGATTGTAAACCAATTTGACTGTTTGACGGAAGCCACCTGAAATCATCTCCAAGTAGTAAATTCCTGAGTTAAGGGATGAACCAGACAAATTCAAATCGAAATGATGGAGTCCAGAGGATAGACCTGCGTTGTCTTGCAAGGTCATGATTTTCTTTCCATCAACCGAATAAAGCGACATTGAAACCTGTGATTTTGCAGGGATATACAATTCGATTGAAGCCGATTCACTGAACATGTTAGGCAACACCGAAACTGAGGGATTTGCCTCAGGAACCTCAGGAAGGAATGTGGAACCTGTAAAGTGAGCAGTGATGGAGTCTGTTGAAGAAAGCGTGAATGTAACGCCTGGATTGGTATTCCCGGGATTGAAAACCTGACTACCTGGAGTCCAACCGGCAAAGGAATATCCAGTATTTGCATTTGCGCTTATACTGGTTTGGATATTACCGAAATAGGTTCCGGTCCATGGGAAATTGGAGATGTTGAGTGTATTCAATTGTACATTTCCTGCGCCTACAGGGTCGGTATTCAAAGTCAACTGATATGGACCTGTTAAGCTGTAGCAGTTCATTAACCCGGTGGAAAGGTTATTGCAACGCGTAACGATGAAACTGCGAAGGTCTTGAGCGTTGTTATACCACTCCGTGTATGTTCCATTCCAACGATTGGAATGAGCAGTCATCTCAGGACTCAGCAAGTTGATGATTGAATCCAATTTGGCAAGCATGTTGTCACAACCGAATACGGTGTTCCATAAATCAATTTGACGGTTGATGTAATAACGGTTGAATGTCGGGTTAGTACGAAGCTTATTCAAAAGTGCTATATGCCCTTTAGGATCAGAGGAGCCCGAAAGCGTTTCGACTTGGCAAGGGGTTGCATTAGGACCAGTATTTGCAATACCAGTATAGTTGATGTAATGCCCGAAAGTAGCATCATTATCCCAAAGAATGTAGCCCCACTTTAGGTGAGAACCCGTGCTGTCTAGTCCTCTCCACCAACCTGTATTGTAATTCAACCAATCAGAGCAAACCGTGAAAGAGTTAACCAAAACATAATCTACCAAGCTGGTTGCGTCATAACGATCCATCACATACTGATAGGCCGCAGGATCGTTCATATTGGCGTTCATGGCATAGCTGTAAAATGAGTTCCAAGAACTAAGAGCCGTAGCTCCTCCATATTCAGCCCAAGTATTACCCCATGTTTCGATATAGTGAAGGTTGTATTTGTCTTGTCCGTAATAAAAATCAGTGTAGTCATGGTCATCCGGATTGTCACGGATATCGTAAACACCCCAATAGCTACCATTCAAATAAACTATGCACTTAGAGCCTCTGCGAACGTCAAGGTTTAATCCGCCTTCAATTGCCATGTTTTGAATGTAAGCGTCACGAATGTGGGCACTTCCATCATTGGCGGGACGGTGATCGGCTGGATAGTTGTCGTCTCCACCTGCGCGTAGAATCAACTTTTGAAAGCTACTGCGAGTTGTTGAAGCGAAAATCTGATGTTCCACTGAGTGGTTGTAGCCCATTTCATCTCGAGAAACGAAATCCAAACTACGTTGGCTGAGAACCCAAGAATCCTGGCCATGTCGGTTAAACTCACCATAGGTATTGGCAACCCGGTTACCGGTAACATCGAAAAGTTCGAATGATCCTTTTGGCTCTAAAGTACCGGATCCGTTGGCAAGATTAGTTAATGTAGTAGCGGTTACGGATACGATAGGTAAAGTGTGACTGTGATTATTAAGATTAGTGCGGGTTTGGTTGGAGGTGGGGGGTGTGGT
>JBKDSL010000047.1:0-8206 GCA_046340555.1 Bacteroidota bacterium | reverse complement strand
GAGTAAGCGAATCACACTTGCCCAGAGTTCATCGAAGCGAGTAAAACGGTTCTTTTTTTCGTATCGCATTCATTTCATCGCCTACTGAGTAAGCGCCGCGCATCGAAGTTGGCGAAACGATGTGATTTTCAGAAAGAGTATCCTTTGCTGAATAGATTTACATCCATGCTGGCTGAGTAAGCGAATCGCACTTGCCCTGAGTTCATCGAAGCGAGTAAAACGGTTCTCTTTTTCGTATCGCATTCATTTCACCGCCTACTGAGTAAGCGCCGCGCATCGAAGTTGGCGAAACGATGTGATTTTCAGAAAGAGTATCCTTTGCTGAATAGATTTACATTCATCCTGGCTGAGTAAACGAATCGCACTTGCCCTGAGTTCATAGAAGGGTCGAAGCCAACGAAACCAAAGCCTACAATCTATTGCATCACAACAATCTCGTTTCATCCATTGCATTCTGCAAATATTCCATCAATTCTTTGGAATGGGCTTCCACCAAACCCCGATTGCCACGTTTGGCAGCGTGTTCCAGCTGTTTGGTGATGCCAAGCCCTTGCATCAATCGGAGTCCGCCTAAAGAACTAGCCAAGTTGTGTGCCAGAGACTCTAATTTATTGTTATCGTGATGTTCCAAATAGTTTTTTATGTTGGACAAATCTTTCGGTATACGCTCTTGTAAAGCGGTCAATAATAAGTCCATAGTGCTTCTGCCATAATGTGATTCCCAATGACGGAATACAGCAACAATATTGTCTTTTTCTAATTCAGCGGACGCACCTTCAATCGCTGATGCACTACTTGTATTGACTAACCGTTGACGGACCAAAGCACTTACCAAATCCTTTTCGGTGTAAGGCTTGGTGATGTAGTCGTTCATGCCGGCTTCGAGACAACGATTTTTTTCAGAGGCCAAAGCGTGCGCTGAGCAACCAATTATGGGTATTTGTATCTGGAGCTCGTTACGAATCATTTCAGTGGTTTGCAGCCCATCCATCACAGGCATCTGTATGTCCATGAGAATTGCAGCGTATTTGTTCTTGCGCAGCATCTCCAACCCTACTAGTCCGTTCCCCGCAATTTCAACTTTGGCGCCGTTTTTTTCCAAATACGTTCGAGCCAGTATTTGATTGTGCTCGTTGTCTTCAACTAAAAGCACCTTGATGCCAGCTAGCGAAACCGCAATCGATTTTTGTTCAGATTGTGAATCCATTTTATCAGGCGATTCCTCTGAAACGGGATAGCTCAATTCAAAAGAAAATTCGGAACCTTTTCCTGGCACACTTTCAACTTGCAAATCGCCCCTATGCAAATCAACCAATGATTTCACGATATTCAATCCAAGGCCGGTGCCACCGTACATCCGTGTGGTATAATCCTCAGCCTGCGTGAATCTTTCGAAGATCATATTCAGTTTGGCAGGGTCAATGCCAATACCCGTATCTTTTACGCTGAATCGAATTCTTGTGGTACCGTTCACCTTTGAAACTTCCGCTACCTTGATTTCAATACTCCCTTCAGATGTGAATTTTATGGCGTTTGAAACCAAGTTGATGAGTATTTGCGACAAACGGGTTTCATCCCCGAACACATAATCCGGAATTCCACTGTCGAAGTTCAACATCAGCTTTAGATTCTTGGCCTTGGTACGTGCCACGTGCATCTGTAACACTTGTTTCACCAACGTCTCAATACTGAATGGACGTTTTTCAAGCTCCAGTTTGCCGCTTTCCAATTTCGAAAGGTCTAAGATATCATTGATGATCACACTCAAATTCTTTAATGCGGACCCTATGATTTCAACATAGCCTTGTTGTTCACGGTTGAGATTGGTTTTACGAAGCAAATCGTTGAATCCTGTGATGGCGTTCAACGGGGTACGAACCTCGTGACTCATGTTGGCTAGGAATACATCTTTCGCTTTTGCTTTTTCCATTTCTATACGCGACCGTATAAGACTTTCCTCAAACTCTTTTTTATGTGTTATATCGGTGGCGGTGGCGTAGATGAGTCTGTCTTCTTGGTTAAAGTTGGCTTTCCAAGACAGCTGTAAGTAAGTGCCATCTTTCTTCAGATAACGGTTTTCGAAATCTATTGTAATTCCTCCTGCCGCCAGAATCTCCATTTGCTTGGCTGTAGCAGCTCGATCTTCCGGATGTACCAAATCCATGAATGGTTTTTGCAATAGATCTTCCTTCTTCATTCCCAATGCGACATAGAACGAGTCGCTGACCTTGATCAGTAGGCCTTCGGTGTTAGCAATGCACAATAAGTCCACCGACAATCGGAAGAAATTGGAAAGCTCCCGTTCTTGTTCCTTTAGTTTGGTAATGTCATTTCGAATGGCAACGAACTGATATGGTTTTCCTTCTTCATTAAGGAATGGAACAATGGATGCATCAACCCAATATATAGACCCGTCTTTGGCTCTATTCCGTATTTCCCCGCACCATATTTTACCTGAAAGAATAGTGTCCCACAACTTTTTGAAAAACGCCTTATCGTGATAGCCCGAATTGATGATAATGTGGTTTTTCCCTATCAATTCGCTCGGCGAGTATTTGGAAAGTTCGCAAAACCTATCATTTACATAGGTGATAGTTCCCTGGATATCGGTAACGGATACGATGGCATGGCTGTCGATGGCCCTTTTGTAGGCATCCAGGGTTCCGGAAAAGAACTCTTTGGCTTCATTCGCTTTTACGGAAGCTATCAATGCCGAGGTCATCGAAATCATTGGCTCCAGGAACATAATGTCCTCTTCGGTGTAGCCACCCTTTTTGTTAGCCAAGCCGATCATACCGATCATTGCATGTTCTTTATCCTTGATGGCAATACCTAGGTAATGGTTCAAGGCAGGGTGACCTTTCGGGAGACCACCTCTTTTGGTGTCGTTTATGGGATCATTCGAGATTACGTTCTCGCCGGTACGCAAGGTGTATCCGAACAAGGTGTTCAGATTGGTGAACTCCATTCCCTGTTCCTGGTACTTGCGGTACAAGGCCGCTGTTTCCTCATTCCAAGATATATCGGTAATGGCATAGGTTTTCAATATAGGAGCACCATTTCGATGCAGCACCTCTCCGATAAACCCGTATTCACTTCCAGTGACTGAAAGTATGTGCTCCAACATTTTTTTGAACAACGAACGCTTGTTGCTTTTAGGATCAACAAACTCTCGGTTAATTTCTGAAAGCGCATGGAGCAAATCCGTCGCTCCATTCATTTGGGATTCGGTATATTTTGTACTCCTTTTATGCGATTTATGGTTCATATAGTGTAGGAAACAATTTAAACGGTTATTGCATTGCAAGAATCAAATTCAATTATCTCGAACTTAAACATCGGGATTTTCGTCTCCGGTCGTTTTGAAACTAACTCAGAATACGTAAAACTGCCATTGACCGATTCACTCGACAAACATAACTAATTGATTCTGGTAAAATGTTGATAAATGTCATTTCGACTCTACTTTATTTGTAGCTTCTTTGTAAAATGGAACCCCCTTCACAAAACAATTTTGATGTTTTTGCTCCATCAGTCATTGCCGAACGTGTTGAGCAAGTAGGTGTGGTTAAGGCGAGTATGCCTTTTAGGCAGATGGTGATGCTAGGATTTCTAGCTGGAGCATTCATAGGATTTGGTGCTTTGGCCAACAACTTGGTTTTGGCAGACCCTATGCCTAGTCTTGCTGCTACTCGGATATTGGGAGGGGTGGCATTCTCCCTAGGTTTGATTTTGGTGGTAATAGCTGGCGCCGAACTATTCACTGGTAATAATCTCGTGGTAATGGCCTATGTGGATCGACGTATCAGTTTTTGGATGCTTTGCCGTAGTTGGGTCATTGTATTGGTATCTAATTTTGCAGGTGCGCTTTTTTTAGCTTGGCTAGTGTGGATGTCGGGATACGGCGAATTGCTTTCCGGAAAAGTTGGAGAAAAACTGCTAGCAACTGCTCAATCCAAATGTTTGCTTTCGGCCGATAGGGCTTTCTTCAGCGGTATACTATGCAATATACTCGTTTGTTTAGCGGTATGGATGACCTTCGCGGGTCATAGTGTTACAGATAAGTTGCTAGCCATTATCCTGCCCATTACGGTTTTTGTTGCAGCCGGTTTTGAACATTCCATTGCCAATATGTTTACGCTACCATTGGCATGGATGCTGCAGCATGATGCACTTTTCGCTCAATACAAAAACGCGATATCCCTTTCGGGGATGCTGCATAATCTGATCCCGGTGATAGCTGGCAACCTAGTAGGAGGCGGAATCTTCGTGGGACTAGTGTACTATTTGGTTTACGGCGGAAATCTAAATAAGAAAGAGTAAAAAAGAGAACGCGGATTGAGCGGATCAGATAGATTGACACGGATTTAATCTGTGCTAATCCGACCAATCCGTTCAATCCGCGTTCTCGGCATGCTATTTTTACTTTATGATTGATATCCGTTGGTCAGATGCTTTCCCTCCGGTAATTACCCGTATGTTATATATGCCACTGGAAAGATTGTCAACTGATACTGTTTGTGTGAACAATCCAGATTGCTTTTCCAAAGAGGTTTGTAATACCACCACACCTCTCATGTCGGTTATGAGCATGATATCGTCTTTTGTTGGATTTTCTACAAACAAGGTGAGCTGTATCATGTCGGAAGCTGGATTGGGATACGCGCTCAACAAGACCGGCGAATCGTTCTCTTCAACTCCGGTAGAAGAAATCTGCTCTTTGTAAAACTCGAACGTTCCTGTAGATGCTCCTCCAAATCCAGTAAACACCATTTTCCACAATCCTCCTGCTCGACCATATACATAATAAACGGTAGAGTCTTCAATCAACCATTGGTTAGTGTTCAAGTCAAATGACTTCCAGCTATATCCTACATTGTTGCTGTACTTGTTGAAATTCAAGGCCCAAGGCGTAGCGGTATTGACATCAACCGGATATGCTTTAGCGGTGAATACGCTGTCGTTTGACAATACGCCTGTCACTTTGTAAGTCAATGGCATCGACGACATGTATTGCGAGAATACCAGGTCCCAAGTGTATTTGTTGGGTTCGCGATCAAATACGGTGTTGGTGGCAAATGAGTAATAACCGAAGTTTTTTCCTTGGAAGTTCTGTTTGTTCACGCTTACAGAAGTTTCGTTGGAGCCATCAAGGTTAGCATGTACAAATGTATAGGTGCTGTTCTGCAAAGTTTGAATCCAAACTTTCTTCCAAGTGCCTGTAGAGAGCTTCAAGAAGAAAATGGAATCGCCTGTTACCGCGTGCGTCACGAAATCATACAATCCCCAGCCCAAGTCAAACAAATTGTTAGGGTCGCCCGTGATGTTGAACGCGCCAGCCCATAAGCTTGTGTCGCGGTTAAAGAGTTCGTTGGCTGGAGTTAACTGTCCCGCCGTATCCAACGGTATGATATTCGACCAATCATTGACTGAAAAGCCAGACTTGTACAATCGTAAATTGTTCTTTCCGTTGATTTGTATGGTAGCCTGAAATCCCGAAACCTGGAATGCCAAGTCCCAGTCTGTATTGCTGATGTTGCTGACTTCGCCATTCGGCATACTGTAAAAAGCTTGGTTCGTGTAGCCTGGATTAATAGATACCACATCGTAAACCTGCTGAGCCATGGCAGGAAGCATGCTGATGGCGGATAAAATCGTTAGTAGAATTCGTTTCATAGGATATGTTTTTTATTAGTTATTAGTTATTAGTTATTAAGCCAACTTTCTGTCCCCGCTACTGTCCCCGCTACTGTTACTGCTACTGCTACTGTCACCCTTCGTCCGATAGCTATCGGACAGGCTCAGGGCGGGGCTTGTTACATGTCACTTCACAATCTCTTATACTCAAACTTCGCCGTCCCCTTATTTCCCAAGTCATCATAGAAGTCGTAAAATCTTATTTTGTATACAAACCCTTCCGTATCTCGCACGAGGTAGAAACGGTCGGGGATGATGATATATCCCAAAGTGAAATCATAATCTTTCCAGCTGAAACCGATCTTGGCTGCAAGCGTATTGAAGCTAACATCAGACAATCTAGAAGCATCGAATGTTTCAAATGGCACATATAATTGTGTGGAGTCTTTGCGGTATTGCTCATTCACGCAACCCGACCACTTATTCAACAACGCTCCCGTAACCAAATAGTACCGGAAGGGCGAGTTCACCGGCTCAGAGTAGTAGGTGAAAGTGTATTTGGTGAACACCACATCCCATTCGGTTTTCTTAGGTGCTACATCTACCATCGCTCCCCCGTTGTCAAATGTGAAATACATAAGGGCGTATTCAGGATCTTTGGGTATGGTGAAATCCGTAACGCTGGTGTTATTGTAATTGGAGAAACGGATGATGTATTGATTGGAAGTAACCCCTACAACTTTGAATTTTCGCCATCGTGCCGAACCGAAATGCTCAGTCCTTCCACGGTCTATTATATAAGTTTCGCCTTTGCTTGTGCCTGATGCATCACGGTAATCGCCGAAAGCTGTTGAATCATCATACAACTGGTCCGTTTCCGTACGCCATTCTTTCCCCGTCGAGTCGGCCGCTAACATATTGGTATCCCCCGTATGGGCCACGAACATGAATTTGCCGCTGTTGAGGTAAATGCGGAATCCATTGCTGCTTGCCTCGAATGCCATGTCGTAGCTGCGGTAAGGAACCGACTTTTGATTTCCAGTCTTGAAATCAACATAAACTTGTTTGTCGTAATTCAATCCCATACTGGCGGCCATAGTCTGCAAATTGCCTGGCGACGGAAGGATGATGGGCTCTTCCGCTTTTTCGCAGGAAGCCCCAAAGGGTAATGCTAAAATCCAAATCCAAATACTTCTACCCATTGGTTGTGCGGTTTTTGGTTTTTGATTTCGAAGACAGGTCCATCAAAAGCTTCACAAACAAAGTTCTTCCCGTGCCAATGGCAATTGTACCCGAGCCGTCATTGTGAGCCGAGCCTTGTATGCTCGCGTTCACATCTGTTACGTTGAGCAGATTACGGACACCCAATTGCAGGTTCCAAACATTATTCAAAAAAGATTTTCCAATAGCGGCATCCAACAACGCATAAGATTGGTTTTGGTAGGTAGATACCGTATTGTCTTCATTGAGGATATAACCGGGCGAAGCACCATTGTATTTGTACCAGGCATTCAGTGTGATGCCATGCTTCTCGATGCGGTAACCCGCTTGTGCCGACGCCTCAGGGTAGTAATCGAATCCGTTGTTGTTAACAAGTGTCGATTGGCGTTTGCCGTTTACGGTACATCCCGCCGAAGCGGTAAAGTGGCCAGCACTAAAATTGATGTTGATTCCACCACCATGAACTTCGCTCTTGCCGGCATTCACATACGTATACAGGTTGGAGGTTATATCAGGACGAGCCAGTACGATTTCATCTTGTATGGAATTGGCATAGGCATTCCATTCGGAGGTCAAGCTGAATGATTTGTTTTTGGGCATGTGCCACTGTATGCTTCCGTAAAAGTTATCCGATTGCTCAGACATCAGCGCGGCATTGCCTCGAACATTGTGATTCACATCAACGAAATACAAGTATCGCTCCTTCACCGATGGTGCTCGGAATCCTTTACCGTATGAAGCGCGGATGGCTGTTTTTGAAGAAAGGTCATACTTGACTGCCAGCGACGGAATCAGAGGCATGGTGAAATCACTTCGGTAACCATAGCGTACAGAAGGTTTGATCTGCACTTTCGAATGCGGACGATATTCGAAGCTGGCAAACGCAGCGTATTCACGGGTTTGTGCAACCCCATCCGCTATGCGTTTTCCTTCTGCTATTTCATACTCGATATCTGTGCCACCTTGCAGCGAATGCATGCCGAATGATTGGTTGTAAACGATGCGCCCATGTATCGACTGCGCTTGGTTGGTGTCTTGTTGCTCCAATCCTGCCACTGCCAATTGGTCCAATGTAACTAGGTCCTTGCGGTATGTGTTGCGTACCCGGTTCCAATAGGCATGTGAAACAGATGCCTGCACGCGTCTATTGTTTTTGAACCAGGTATTGGCGGTTAGCTGTTGCGTGACGCGTCGAGTACGGTAAACCTGGTCGAACGCGTAAGCCTCGTAAGGAGATACACGCGGAGCGCCTTTGTCAGTCAGTTTGTCGTCTGTAATCAGTACCTGGTATCCGCCAATCCATCGGTTAGCTGCATATTGGTAGGCAATTTGTCCGTTATACTGCTCT
>JBKDSL010000046.1:0-1964 GCA_046340555.1 Bacteroidota bacterium | reverse complement strand
TCCCCTTCCCAGTATGCTTATATTTGGGCAAAGCCCCAGTGCATGCTTGTTAGAAGGTTTTTATCCCACCTACAATACGAAAAACGATATTCAGCCCATACCCTCAAGGCGTATGAGAACGACTTGGGCGGTTTTGGCAATTATCTAACCCGGGAATACGGTGACGAATCGGCCGACCTGACTGCCGCCAATCATTTTCAAATCCGATCTTGGGTAGTAAACCTGATTGAATCAGGCATTGCACCTCGGTCGGTTAACCGTAAGATTACCGCACTCAAGTCGTTTTTCCGTTTTCTGCTTCGCGAGAAGTTGGGAACTCAAAACCCGATGGTGAAGATTCAGTCGCCAAAAACGGGGAAGAAACTACCCGCTTTCATCGATGAGAAGAAAATGGATGACCTGTTCTCCAACATCGAGTTCCCGGAAGGATTTGCCGGCATCCGCGACCGCGCCATTTTGGAGCTGTTTTACGGAACAGGCATGCGTTTGTCGGAATTGACGGGCATCAAGCTACCCGACCTCCATCTTGGTAACCAAACTGTAAAAGTCTTAGGTAAACGCAGTAAAGAACGTATCATCCCGTTGAGCAATAGCTTGTCGAACACCCTGCGTAGTTACCTGGAAAGCAGGCGCTCACACTTGGCAGAAAAAGGCCAGGATGCCACACATCTTTTTTTCGATACGAAATGTAACATGCTGTATGGAAAGTTCGTTTATAGATTAACGAGAAAATATCTCGGTATGGTAACCACCGGCGACAAGCGCAATCCACACGTATTAAGGCACACCTTTGCCACGCACATGCTCAACAACGGAGCTGAAATCAACGCGGTAAAGGAAATCCTGGGACACTCCAGCTTGGCCGCCACACAGGTGTATACACACAACACCATCGAAAAGCTCAAGAACATTTACAAACAGGCGCATCCAAAAGCCTGATAAAACCACAACGCCATGAAAGTAAAAGTGCAATCCATCCATTTTGATGCAGACTCCAAACTCATCAACTTCGTTGAAACGAAAGTCGACAAGCTTTCCCATTTTTACGACCAGATTCTCGATAGCGAAGTATTTCTTCGTTTAGACAAATCAGATACCCACGAGAACAAGATCGCTGAGATCAAAATCCATACGCCTGGCAAAACACTTTTCGCCAAGGAGCAATGTAAAACCTTTGAAGAGGCCACCGACTCCGCTGTGGATGCACTGCGCAAGCAGATTACGAAGCATAAGGAGAAGAAAATTGGGGAGTAATTAAAAGTACCAGTTGCAGTAACAGCGGTGGCAGTAGGCGGCGTTAAGTAGTAGCACCGCGTAACGCTCGTGAAGAATCTATTTATTAAAACAAAACGCTTTACGATTCTTTGCAAGAAACCGCTTCACTCAATTTCACGCGAAGCCCGCGAAGTAGAGCGCCAAGCTCGCGAAGAAGTTTGAATTAAAAATCAATCCTTTTGCGGTCTTTACGAAAACCTTTTCAATCCTTTACGTGAAACCACTTCACTCAATTTCACGCTAAGCCGGCGAAGTACAGCGCTATGCTCGCGAAGTAAATCACAAGTGCCAATTTATCCTTGTCACATGTAACTTGTTACGTATTAAAAGTAAATCGTCAATTCAGGTTTACCTGATCAAACTTACATCCCCCTTCAAAACCTTGTTCTCGCCATTGTTCAAGGAGACTTTGGCTACGTACATGTAAACACCGGTATTAACTGCTTTACCCTTGTAAGTGCCATCCCAACACCCTTGTTTATCGGTGGTTTCAAACACCAACTTACCCCAGCGGTCGAAAACTGAAAGCGATAGCGTAGCTATACATCTGCCATAAACACAGAAGCGGTCGTTCTCGGGATCGTTAACCGCATCCGGAGAAAACGCGGAAGGAATAAACACATCTCCGCAAGGCTCGTCAACCGTCAAGGTCATGCAGTCGCTGCCTGTACAACCATTGGCATCCGTAA
>JBKDSL010000045.1:0-10910 GCA_046340555.1 Bacteroidota bacterium | reverse complement strand
CATTGCCAAGGGCGATTGGAGACTGTTCTTCCACCAACGCGATATGATTGAGAAAGTAACCGCGGCCGATGTGAATCGGGTTGCTGTAACATATTTCAAGCCGTCCAACCGTACCACAGGTAAATTCATTCCAGACGCTGCACCCGATCGTGCAACGATTACTGCTGCCCCCGATCTTGCAGTGTTGTTGAAGGATTACAAGGGTAAGCAGGCACTCAAGCAAGCCGAAGATTTTGAAGCCACACCCGAAAACATCGCACAACGTACACCGAAAGGTGAAATATCGGGTGGCGCCAAGTACGCCTTCCTGAAAAAGACCACGCGCGGAGGCACCGTTAACGTATCTATGACCCTGCGCATCGGCAATGTATCTGCCATGCAAGGTAAGTCGTCTGTTGCTGAAATGACTGCCGCAATGTTGCGTCGCGGAACCACGCGCATGAACATGGAGCAGATCAACGACGCGTTCGACAAAATGAAATCCAGCGTGAGCATTTTCGGTTCTGGCCAATCAGTCAATGTCAGCATCTCCACCACAGCGGAGCAATTGGAAAACACCTTGAAACTTGTTCAGGAAATCTTGCGCACTCCTTCCTTCCCTCAAGCGGAACTCAGCAAAATGGTTGACGAAGAATTGGCCGATATCGAAAAGCAGCGTAGTGAGCCACAAAGTATCGCGGGCCTCGAATTTTCCCGCATCATGAAGCCGTATCCCAAAACCGATTTCCGTTACTCCATGGATTTTGACGAGCAGACTGCATCCATGAAAGCGGTAACCATCGATCAAATCAAGAAACTGTACCAGGATATGTACAACAGCACCAACGCCACTGTAGCTATTGTCGGAGATTTTGATGACAAGGCCATATTAGGTGTATTGAAGCAGATGTTGGGCGATTGGAAGTCACCTGTAGCCTATGAGCGTGCAGTTGACACCTATGCTGCATCAAAACCTGGCATCAAAAAAATCAACACACCTGATAAAACCAATGCCATGATGATGGCAGGTTTGAATGTGGAGTTCAAGGATGATAACGATGATATGGCGGCCATGGTTATTGGAAACTATATTCTGGGTGGTGGATTCCTAAACTCCCGCTTGGCTGTGCGCATCCGTCAAAAGGAAGGTATCAGTTATGGCGTAGGTTCTCAGTTTCAACCTGGCCAGCTCGACAATTCGGGCATGTTTGTATCCTATGCCATCTATAATCCTGAAAATTCCGAGAAGTTGGTTTCATGCTTGCGCGAGGAATTGAAGCGTATGGTAAACGAAGGTATCACAGAGCAGGAACTCAAAGATGCCTCAAGCGGTTATCTGCAAAGCCGTAAAGTGAGCCGCTCGCAAGACCGTGAATTGGTAGGCCGCTTGAACAGTTATTTGTTCCTCAGCCGCGATATATTCTGGGATCGCGACTTGGAATACCGCGTCACCAAGCTCGATGTGAAACAAGTGAACGACGCTCTCAAGCGTTGGATCAAGCCTGATGATATCTACGTTGTAGAAGCCGGCGAGTTCGAGAAGAAGAAATAATAGTTGTTGTTGATTGTATGAAAAAGGCTTTTCGAAAGAAAAGCCTTTTTCATTTACGATTTACGATGGACGAGTGCAAAACGAAAGCCTAGGGGAAATGAATATCATCTATCAACCATCGTACTTCGTCAATTCCCCACTGGGTGCCAAGTCGTCTTCATCTCCAACATATCTAAAATCATGTACGGAGATTGACAAGTTTCGGCCGACCAGTTTTTGAAATCATGGTGGATGACACGCTTAACATTTAATGAGGCATTGGAACGTATAGACGAAAGTTCTTCTTTGTCGTTGCCACAATAAATCGTGGCGTTTACATCCATGTGGTTGCTCAGTCCTTGCAACAGTTCTTTACGCTGACCAGTTAGGATGTTGATGGCGCCAGAGCTAACATCAGAGGAGTGAATTACTTCAGCCAATTCGATTGCAGTCAGCGGGAAACGGTCGGACGCCAATACGACCACGCTGTTTCCGCCTATGATGGCCGGCATAATGGTGGATACCAATCCCAACAAACCATTTTCTAGTGGAGCCATGATGGTGATAACACCGGTGGGCTCAGGAAAGGTGAAGTTGAAATGCGATGACTCAACCGGATTTACGGCACTGAAGATCTGCTGGTATTTGTCGCACCACCCAGCATAGTACACGATGCGGTCGATGGAAGCCAACACTTCATCCATGGCAGCTGCGGGCTTCATGCCTTGCAAACACAAAGTATCTGCGAACTGGGCTTTGCGGCCTTCCAGTGTTTCAGCAATGCGGTACAGGATTTGTCCGCGGTTGTAAGCGGTTTTCTTGCTCCATTCACCAAAGCCTTTGCGGGCTGCTACCACTGCGTCACGGATATCTTTTTTAGAGCCGCGACAAACATTTGCGATCACATCGCCTTGTGCGTTCAGTAGCTTGTAATAGCGACCGGATTCGGTTCTGGGGAATTTGCCTCCGATGTAAAGCTTATATGTTTTTTGAATGGGAATGCGCTTGATGCTGGTTGCCATAATGCTATTTGTTTCGCTTCCGCGGATGGGTTATAGTTTTACATAAGGATACAGTCCATGCAAACCGCCTTCGCGGCCCATGCCACTTTCCTTGTATCCGCCGAAAGGCGATGTAGGATCAAACTTGTTATAAGTGTTCGCCCAAATAACACCTGCGCGTATTTTGGAAGACACTTTGAAAGCCTTGGAGCCTTTATCAGACCACACACCGCCCGATAATCCGTAAGGAGTATTGTTTGCTTTCTCGATGGCCTCTTCAGCGGTACGGAAGGTTTGAATGGCTAGCACAGGACCGAAAACTTCCTCTTGCACGATGCGGCTCGCTTGGCTCACTCGTGTGAACAGCGTAGGTCGGAACCAGAATCCCTTGCCTGGCAATTTGCAACTCGATTGGAAAATCTTGCCACCTTCTTTCACGCCGGCTTTAACCAACGCATCTATTTTGTTGAGTTGCTCTCTGGAGTTGATGGCGCCTATGTCGGTGTTCTTGTCAAGCGGATCTCCAATGATCAAGGTCTCGAGTCGACGTTCTAGTTTTTTGATGACTTCGTTGGCGATGCCTTCTTGCACAAAGAGGCGTGAACCCGCGCAACACACATGTCCTTGGTTGAAGAATATACCGTTCACGATGCCTTCTACCGCTTGATCAATGGCGGCGTCTTCGAAGATGATGTTGGCTGCTTTGCCTCCGAGCTCCAAAGTGAATCTCTTGTCGGTAGGAGCTAATGCTTTTTGAATGATTTTACCTACTTCTGTTGAGCCCGTAAAAGCTATTTTGTCGATGCCGGGATGATTCACAATAGCCGCACCCGTTGCGCCTGCACCCGTAACGATGTTCACCACGCCCGGAGGCAGGTCGGCGTCTTGTATGATTTCTGCAAGTTTGAGAGCAGTGAGCGGTGTGGTTTCGGCAGGCTTAAGCACAACCGTGTTTCCTGCGGCTAGTGCGGGCGCGATTTTCCATGCCGCCATCAACAACGGAAAGTTCCATGGGATGATTTGTCCGGCTACACCAAGTGGCTGTGATTTGCGCCCTGGAAATGCGTAATCCAACTTATCAGCCCATCCGGCATAGTAGAAGAAGTGGGCAGCTGCGAGCGGTATATCGATGTCGCGCGACTCACGGATAGGCTTGCCTCCGTTGAGGGATTCAATGATGGCCATTTCGCGTCCGCGCTCCTGTAGGATGCGCGCAATGCGATAAATATATTTGCCGCGCTCGGCGGGCTTCATCTTCGACCAGGTCTTGTCGTAGGCTTTGCGGGCTGCTGTTACGGCTTTGTTCACATCGGCGTTGGAACCCATCGCCACTTCCGAAAGCACGGTTTCTTTGGCTGGATTGATGGTCTTGAAGTATGTGCCATTGGAAGGCTTCACAAATCGTCCTTCAATGAAATGTCCGTATTGTTTATCGATTTTGATGTGTTCGGTCGACTCGGGCGACGGATCGTATTTCCAGCTCTCCGAGAACTTCAGCGGGGTGATGGGTTTGGTAGTCTTGGACATTTTAGCGAGGTAATTTCCAAAAGTAGTAATTCAAGCGGAAATCACCGTAACCATTCATTCTATTGCCAAACATCCTAGTCCAATTGCAATCTTTCTGAAGCCATTTCCTTGTTGACGAAAATGAGAATGTAGGTGCACGACTCGTCAATCGACTTTGACTGTGGCATAGTCCATGTGGCGAGGTGTAAGGACTTTTGCGGGTTCATCAATTAACCTGATGACTTGTGGATTGAAAATCTAGCAACTTCATCCCATTGATCTCTTCCACGACCGAAAACTATCGATACCATACCACAGGATATGGCTTTTGATAAGTAAGATTAACGGGTGATAATAATCACATTTATTCATGAAGTATATCATTTAATGTATTTTTATACAGGGTGATATTGTTAATGAAAAATAAGGAACAAATGAAATATATCTTGAATACTACTGAAAGTGATTTTGAATTACAACGATTGAATTCATTGCGGGAATATCCTGAACTAACGAACGAGGATGCCGACCCATATCTCGAAAAAATCGTCTCCCTGGCCGCAAAAGTTTGTGATGTCCCAATTGCTGCAATAACGGTTTTGGATGAACAAAGGCAGATATTCAAAGCCATATACGGTCTCGAAATAAAGGGTACTGAACGCTCCCTTGCTTTTTGCAATTATACGATCAAGCAAGACAATATATTTGAAGTAAATGATGCCAAGTGTGACCGTAGATTCCAAAGAAATCCATTGGTTCAATCTGAACCGTATATTCGTTTTTATGCTGGAGTTCCGTTGGTTGCGATAAGTGGCGATAAGCTTGGAGCGCTATGTGTTATAGACCGGCAACCTAACGAATTATCGGACCTTCAGCGGGACGTACTTACAACGTTGGCTGCAAGTGCGATGGAGTATTTGGGCCACAAACACGAACGCAACAGATTGGAAGCGAAAGTGATTGAAATGGATAATTTCTTTTTTCTTTCTCCCGATTTACTATGCGAGGCTACCATGGATGGCTATTTCCGAAGGGTGAGCCATTCTTTTGTTTCAGAGCTTGGTTATTCTGAAACAGAATTGCTTAATACGCCGTTTATGGATTTTGTTCATGATGATGACAAGCAGGATACAGAAAGTGTTATGCAAAAAATGGTGAATGATAATGAGGCATTAGCGTTCTTCCACAATCGCTATCGTTGCAAAAATGGTCAATATATCAAGCTGAGTTGGAACGCCATTCCGTTGGGGTCCACAAAGACGATTTATGCCACAGCTAGAAATATAACAGAGCTTGAGCGGCTCAAAGAGGAAATAAGCCGAAACAAACAAATGGAGATAGATCGTAGCCGAGACAGTTTTACCGCACTTTCTCAAATGACCAAACTGGTTTCACTTGAATTGCTGGAGCCAGCTAATTTAATTATTGGTTTTGCATCCGTACTGGAATCACTGGTAAATGAAATTAGCGAAATCGAAAATAAGACAGAAGTGAATGTGCGTATAAAACAAATTGTAGAGGATCTTTCGGTTATTCAGAGACAAGGTGAATTCATGTCAAAGGTTTTGAAAAAAATGAACTTAGAATCGGAATGGTATCAAATACCTTCTGTAATCAATGGGAAAAAGTTGTGACGACGCGTTGAAGATTACCCAAAATCGTTTTGTCAGTATGATTCAGGCCCAGCACACGCATGATAGTACGAACTTGATAATCTTGTTGCGTTTATCTAAAACCTTTTTTTATTACTATGGAGTTCATAAAAATGCCATGCTTCGCGAGATGCGGATGAAGGAATGTTCAATATTCATCCAGTTGGCTTGTAGGTTGAAAAGCTTACTTTACTTATGCCCATTGTCATTGCTCGTATAATATCGGCATCATATAGGCTTTTCTTTTATCAGAAATACACCAAGAATTACCGTTACCCCGGCCACGATAATCGGATACCATAGCCCTGCAAAGATGTTTCCAGTACCTACCACCATCGATTCAGCAATCAAAGGGGTAAGCCCTCCAAATACACCGTTGCCGATGTGATAAGGTAGTGACAAGGATGTGTAGCGCAATCTAGGAGGGAATAGCTCTACTAGGAAAGCTGCAATTGGCCCATATGCCATACAAACGAATAGGAGTTGTATCAAAATGATGACTCCAATGATGATTAGATTTCGTTGCGGAAGGGTAATCGTGTTGGTGGTCTTAATGATGTTGGCTTTGGTAACGTCTTTGTATTCGATAACCTCTGACCTGCTTCCTCCGTTGGTGTATGAATAGATGTTGGTAGTCTTGGTGCTTTTTATTCCAGTAGATTTTTCAGGATCTGAAGTGCTAGCAACTTCTGATACAGGAGTCCAGTTTTTCCAATCGGCTTGCTTGGCCATTTCTTTGTAAAGCGTCATATAACTACAAGCGGCTAGCGCCATCCCAGTTAACATGATCCATTTTCTGCCAACCTTATCCGACCATTTGGCAAAGACGATGAAGAATGGAGTTCCGATGAGCAATACAGGAATCAACATCCACTGGATTTGCGACGAGTCGATACTCAGTGTTTTGATGCAAAAATTCATCGCATAAAACTGGCCTGTGTACCATACAACACCTTGTCCGGCAACAGCGCCGAACAATGCGATGAGCACGAACTTCAAATTCGACCAATTGCCGAAACTCTCTTTAAGCGGGTTCTTCGAAGTCTGCCCCTTTTCCTTGAGTTGTTTGAACACCGGGGATTCTTCCATCTTGGTGCGGATGTAGTAGGAAAGAATCACCAGGAAAAAAGAGAAAAGGAATGGCAGTCGCCATCCCCAAGTATTAAAGTCATCCGCCGAAAGCAATGCGCGGCAAGCGAGAATGACCAATAATGAAAGCAGTAGCCCAACCGTTGCAGTGGTTTGTATGAAGCTAGTGAAGTATCCTCTTTTATCATCAGGAGCATGCTCCGCCACATAGATAACAGCTCCTCCGTATTCCCCGCCAAGGGCCAATCCTTGTAATGCTCGAAACACAAACACAATGATGGGTGCTAATATTCCGATTGTTTCGTAGCCTGGAATCAGTCCGATGAAAAAAGTGGATCCTCCCATAATCAGTAACGTAAGTAAAAAGGTGTGCTTCCTTCCCACTATATCGCCCAGTCTTCCGAACACCAATGCGCCAAAGGGTCTGATCACAAATCCTACTCCGAATGCAGCCAACGTAGCCAGGAAAGCAGCGGTTGGGTTCTCCTTAGGGAAGAACTGGGTAGCGATGATGGGTGCTAAGCTTCCGAAAATGTAGAAGTCATACCATTCAATCATGGTGCCTACCGAGGACGCGGTGATTACTTTGCGAATGGATTTGGTGATGTTCATTTATTGTTATATGCTGAATGAAAAAATCACTATTAAGATCGTCATCCTATTGCCGTATTTTTGAAATGGACTTAGGTCGATTTTCCATTTCAAGCCGATAAAGAAACTACTGCTTGACAACCTTTCTTACATACACACCGCTGGCAGTATTCACAAACATAAAATAAATACCATTTGGAAGCGATGAAATTGAAAACTCGGTTGTATCGTAAGAACAAATAAGCTCTCCGCCAGGGTGAAAAATCTGAACTTCTTTCAACAGCTTCAGCGGGTCTTCAATACAGACACGGTCGGATGCGGGATTTGGATAGACCTGAAAAGACGGTGTTTCTAGGAGACCTTCTGCTAATCCAACCGGATTGTTGACCATCGTTGCCAGCAATTGTACTGATGTTTGGAACGCTGGAGCGGGAAGCTGGTTGGTCAAAACGCATATAATGATACCTGTTGTTGTATCGTACATCATATTGGAGCTATAACCGCCCCAGATAGAGCCACCATGACACCATACAGTCCGATTAACAACAGTAGTTTCTGCAATGCCCATGCTGTAATTACCTGATCCCACAAATGTGGTGAGTTCCTGAAAGGAGCTTGGGCTCAACACCTGTCCATTCATTAAAGCATCGTACCATTGAGCCATCTCGCCGGATGTGGAGTACATGGCGCCAGCGGCCCAAGCAGCGCTATTGAGCGATTTGCGCGGAATAGAATTGTTGTTAAAGCCGTTTTGCCATGGATGGGCTATGGCGTATAAAACGCTATCATACACATCCAAGAATGTGCTGTCGAGCTGTAAAGGGGTAAGGATGTTATCATGCAATAACTGCCCGTATGGCTGCCCGGTAACACTTTCGGCAATCATGCCGGCCAAAAGATAATTGGTGTTGCAATAATTCCAATCCGTGCCTGCAGGAAAAATGGGAGGGCCGGCCCAGGTAATCAACTCTGCAGCGGTATAGATACGGTTTGGGTCATTCAGAATGGAATCGGGATAACCGGGCACGCTTGTTACATCATCCAATCCACTGGAATGATTCAGTAACTGACGGATGGTAATGCTGGAGTCGACGTTGTTGAAGTTGGGCAGATGCTCATGCAGTGAGTCCTCTAGCGAAAGCAAACCGCTTTCGGCTAACATGAGCATCAAAACACCCGTGAATAGCTTGGTGTTGCTGGCAATGGCAAACTCCATATTGGAGTTTATGGGCGTTCCGAAATGCGATACACCGCTAACTCCTTTCCATGTACCTACCCCGGGATAAATCACGCATGCCGATATCCCTTTGATGTTGTTGCTGGTTCGCATACTGTCAATCACGTTCTGCAGTCGTCCTGCCAAAATTGGATCGAACGATTGTGCTAGTGACGAGGTGACAAGTACGATTAAATGGAAGAATAAGATCAACGACTTTCTCATAAACCGGACCTTTGATTATAAAGGTAGTAAAAAGTTTAATCCGTTTGAAAAGCTGGTTGTTTGATCAGCCAAATAAGGCTAGTAGTTTACAGAAATGACTCGAACAATTGCATCATTTAACAAACTCAATGTAATCGACCTCGATCGAAAAGGAGCCTTCTTTTTTATCGGTGGTCATGATACCTAGTCTGACCATTTTTTTCAAACTGACTTGCTCAAGCATGTCGCCAGTAGGTTCACCGATTTGATATTCTTTGAAATCCTTGAAATACAGAGTGGCTTCCGTCCATGTGTTTGGTTTGGAGTTCGGCAAATGACCTTTGTAATAAGGATACATCCAGTTTTTACTATCCTCCAAAGTGAAGGCGAATTTCGGATATGACGACCTGTATCTGATTTTCAAACCTTTGTAGGCAGACAAATCGAAACTATTGAACTTGGTTTTAACGGAAGAAAAGCCACCGAAGTTTTTCAATGACAGCACGCCACTCAAAATCATGGAATTTTCGGAGTATTCCAAATAGGATGTTGTAACGCCTCCCATCACATTATCAGAAATCACATACCAGTCTTTTGTTTTGCCTGCGGAGTTTCCAAAGTCGATTTTTGAATCGGTTTTTATCAAGTTAATACCTGTGATCGTTAAAACTAGTATCAGTACGGTTTTCATATATATGGATATTGTAATATTCCAAACAACCGTATTGCTGATTTGTTCAACTTGAGGGGTTTTTGGGATGGATTCTAGGATAGGCATCCACCAGGCATGAGAGGCTCATGTTATTCAATTTCCTACAAGTATTTGGCAAAAGACGCATTGAGGATATCCTTTGCGTTTCATAACTGTCTAATTTAATAAATTATAATCGAATCTTAAGTCCTGCGTTAAACACAATACCGTCATGGGGGTCCCAAACTTCCGTGAATTGAGGTGTATCATTGGGACCTGAGTTCATACTGCCGTAGTTGGTCTGACGAACGTCTGTGTAGTTTTCAACGTTTCCAAAGAAGGTGTATTGTTTCCATGTGTATTCGGCCAAGGCAGATCGAGCGGCGGTATTTGCATGATGCTTAATGATCCGGAGAATCCGCCGTAGAGCGGGAATCCATCCTTCAGGATTTGGGTATATCTTTCGTCAAGAACTTGTATACGCACATTGGCCTCTTTGCATTTGTGGGCGGTGAAGGATGGTAGTGGGAATATTTAGCTGGTAGTGGATTAACGGTTTGGGGCTTTGCGAAGAAGCGGATTTAGAAGCACAAATGTTCGTATTAGCAAAAATGTACATTAGCATTCCAAATGTTCAATTAAGCACTGAACCCGCTTTTTCGCAAAACCCCTGTTGTATGCCGTTTTTTTTATGGTTTCAAGTCTTTCGGTGGATTTGGGTCTTTACCAAAACTATTTTTGTTTTGGATTGTTCCGTCTCCTTTGTGAATAATTAGTTCAGATTGCTGATTTTTTGCAATTTCTTTTGCATAGTCAATTGCGTCAGTTTTCTTGTCAAAGTTTTTTGTAACTTTTTCGTTTCCAGCACCTTTTACGGCCCAATTGTCGTTATGTGGGACAACGTGTTGATTATTCTTTGCCATAATATTTTTTATTTAAGCGTTTTAAAAAGAGCAGATTTTTACTATCCTAAAACTCTGCTCTTACAATTATTCCTCCACAAAGACAGTTTTACCAGAATAATCTTTCTTGTAAGTTCCAACCTTATTTCCTCTACTATCATAAACTGCTGTATTACCTGAATAATCTTTTTTATAAGTGTATTCAGTATTACCATATTGGTCTTTCTGTACTACATTCCCAGAATAATCAGTTGACCTTGTGCTTTGTGTATTTCCATACTGGTCTTTTGATACAGTTCTTCCAGAGTAATCTTTTGATTCTTTACTTATTACATTTCCATATTGGTCTTTCCATACGAAATTACCAGAATAGTCAGTAGAACCTTTTGCTATAACATTTCCATACTGGTCTTTTGCAACAGTATTTCCAGCATAGTCTTTTGAATAGGTTATGTTTTGACTGAAACCTAATGCAGTAACTAACATAAAAGTTAGTGATAAAATTATTTTTTTCATTTTTTGAAAATTTATGTTTTGCCTACTCTTTC
>JBKDSL010000044.1:0-969 GCA_046340555.1 Bacteroidota bacterium | reverse complement strand
ACGAATTGAATCCCAACATGGTGTTCCCCGTGCGAGGTGAGCATGTAGGGTTGCTGGATGCGGTACCATATCGGCTGAAGCCCACCGATGTCGAGAAGCATGTTCCGGCAGTGTAGCTACCCACCGTGGTACAATACTTGTTTTGGCTCCAACCAAGCGGCAATGAAGCCAACGGGTAGGTTACAGTAGAACCATTGGTGATCTCGAATCCTTCGTTGTACATCACCTGTGCCGAAGATTGATTGGTAAAGCACGCGGTGGAAAAGACAAGGGCGCAGAATACGAAAATCGACTTCTGGAGGCGGTTGATTTTAGTAGTAGTTCCTATCATGGTAAACAGGTTATGAGGTTAGATTTTTTATTTCTAATTTTTTAATTACTCGAGCTTTGGAGGGGATGGTCCATACCCAATCGCATCAAATTTAAAGATTTATTGATACCAAACGCGGCATCGAATAACTTTTTTTAATAAAGTCCAACAATTTATTGATTTTGTCTAAAGGCGTATAAATGATTGATTTTAAAACAATTTAGAATGTAAAATAGTTTACTTTGTAGCTTTTGGGGTACAAAGAGTTGACCAAAATAGTCCAAGAAAGGGCGAACGTTAGCATTTTAATGGCAAAGCATTGAGTTGTTGAAAACCAAGATTTAGCCATTGCAGGTACAAATCGTTACAAATTCAGCAAATTTGAACTCGATTTAATATAGAATCCGATAAATCATTTCAACCATGAGAAAATCACCTATCTTATTGATCATCTGCTTATTATTAAGCAACCTTGGACATAGTCAGCCACTGAGCAAAGCCCCGCTCAATGCGGAATTGATGTGGATGCTGGGCCGCGTTTCAAACCCATCCCTATCCCCTGATGGAAAAACGGTGGTTTATGGGGTACGCAGATTCAACATCCAAGACAACAAAGGATTTAACTCGCTGTACACCATCCCTTTGACTGGTGGCACTCC
>JBKDSL010000043.1:0-18562 GCA_046340555.1 Bacteroidota bacterium | reverse complement strand
GTCGGTTACCGTTGAGTAACACTTGTCAAGTATTTCCATGTGAATGAGTTATTGCTTTGCATTATTGGTGCTGCTTATCTTTTGCAAAGAGGCAAAAGCGACAGATATCGTCGTAGACTTCACTCCAAATAACTGCTTGACTTCTGGATACGATACCGTTGTACAATATTTGCCAAACGATAGAATTGTCATCATAAACAGAGCCCCGAGCCCTTTTCCTGTCCAATACTTCAGGGAGCGAAACGGTATTGTAGTTGATACCATTACCAGTGCTTACGGGGATACATTGTGGAGTACTTTAATCGGGGTAGGTGATACGTTGATATCGGTCAGGGTTTGGACAATGCCTGGCATGTGTTACGGCCAACGTTATCATCTGCAAACAAGTACTCATATAAGCCAGGTTGATCAGTTAGATTTTATCCAATTATTGAATGGTAACTTAATAATTGGTCGCATAGAACGGATTGGAAATCTGTTTGTCTATGATTTCTCTGGGAAACGGATGCTTTACAAAACAATTCATCCCGCTGAAAAAACAATGGTTGACCTGCAAAACCTGAATACAGGCCGGGTGATTATATTTTTGGATTATGACGGCAAGTCTTTTCGGAGGAAATTTCTTCTTTGATGGATTGTTTCATAAAAGTAAATCCTTAATCAAGCACCACGCAATCCGTCCCATCCTTGTGCTTTGAGAGGGGTTTCGTGTTCTGATTTATCTACCAGAGCCAAGCCCGCTTCCGCGGATGTGATGTGTCCTATGAAATGAATCCCGGATAATTCTCGAACTTTTTCGTAATCACTTTGTCGAATGGTGAAAAGAAGCTCGTAGTCTTCGCCGCCGTTCATTGCAGCCAAGGTCGGATTGAGATTCAATTCTTCAGCAATGCGTGCGGTTTCAACATCAATCGGGATTTTTTCCTCGTAAATCCTGCAACCCTTTTCGGATGAATCACAGATGTGAAAAAGCTCTGAAGCGAGGCCATCGCTAATGTCAACCATGGATGTTGGGACAATTCCTATATTTTCCAAAGCATCAATTATGTCCTTTCTTGCTTCCGGTTTCAGTTGTCTTTCTACCACATAGTCTGCGCCGGTCAAGTCGGGCTGTATATTCGGATTTTCCAGGAATATCTTTTTCTCTCTTCCTAAAATCTGAAGACCAATGAACGCCGCGCCCAAATCGCCACTCACACAGATGATGTCGTTAACCTGAGCGCCATTCCTGAATGAAATACGCTCTTGGTTGGTTTTGCCTAACGCTGTAATGTTGATCACCAAACCAGATAAGGATGATGAAGTGTCGCCTCCCACAAGATCAATCCCATGCCTTTCACATGCCAACCTCATCCCTTCGTAAATCTCCTCCACAGCCTCCAAGGATATGCGGTTGGATAGACCCAAAGAAACAACAATATGTGTGGGCTTTCCGTTCATGGCATAAACATCGCTCAGATTAACCATCACGGATTTATATCCAAGGTGCTTGAGCGGGCAATAAGACAAGTCGAAGTGTACGCCTTCCAATAACAGGTCAGTGGTGACCAATTCATAATGGTCGCCTCTGTTTATCACGGCACAATCATCACCGATTCCTTTGACCGTATCAGGATTTTTACAAGTGATGGATGAGGAAATGTGTCGAATGAGTCCAAATTCTCCTAATTCACCCAATTCGGTTCGGCCATTTGCGTTTTCAAACATATCATTAAAATGAACCCCAAAGTTAAACAGACTATGCACTATTCGTATATTCGATGAATGGAGGATTATTATAGGATCCTTGGCGTTGAGTTTGGCGCTAGCCAGGAAACCATCCGCAAAGCTTGGCTCGATATGGCGCATCGCCATCACCCCGATCATAATGGTGGCGATCAGTCGTCGAACGACTTTTTTATTTCTATAAGGGAGGCCTACAAAGTGCTTTCTAATCCTGAATTGAGAGCCTCGTACGACGAAAGATGGAGCTTTGGGCAGAACAAATCCATAATAAAACCCTATTTAAAGGTAAACGTTGATCGGAACAGCGTAGGTGTTTTCAGAGAAATTCGGCTGAATTATTCCTACACAGGAAATGGAACGCTATTCCAAAGGCCGGTATTCGATGGATTTCGAATCGCCGCAAGGCCATATGTTTCACATCGTATGGTATCAATCGAGGGCACCCAGGTCAAGGAAACCACGTTGACTTTTGTACTGATTCCGATAATTCCAGGTCTAAGGCAAATAGAACCCGCATCCATCTTGATTTCGGGGGAGAGATTGTTTTCAAACAGGGTAGAGATATTGTCAGTTCCGGTCCGATGTGCCTTTTTGAATAATGCAATTGCAGAAGAAAAGCCATTGAGACTTGATCTTTTTAGGACAATACCTGCTAAAGGTGGACGATTCCCTATTGGTGAATGCAAAGCCAACCACCTTGTTTTGGTTCCTCGAAGCAAAGTGGCTAGGGTTTTTCATGGATTAGCAATGGCTATGAAAATCATCTTTACTCTCTGGGGTGGATTGCTTTGGTCTAATTATGCTTCCTCGCCTGTTTTGGTAGGAGCAGTAATTGGAAATCTTGTTGGCGGGGCAAATGTTCGATTAATGTATTATTTGGCAGGGGTAAAATCACGTTATTCGGGTGGCAGGCAATTCTCCTTGGCAAAGGAATACTTGGAAATTGGATACATCGAGGGTCGAGGGCGTTTCTGGCCTTTAGACAAAACCGGTCTTCTTGATCGAATCATGAAAGCGCTTTTATAGTGCTGTAAAAACGATTAAATTCGCCACCAAAGAGTTTTAAATCTGTAAAGCCCAGTCCAATGTTTAAACCAAATTCATTTCTGTATGTCGGCGTTGCCGCCTTTTTCCTTTTGTATGGATGTTCCGCCACCCGTAAATCAACAGTCGAGGAAACCTCAATTGTCGAGACCGCTATAGATCCGAAAGATTCCACTAAAGAGCCTGTCCTCTACAGGGGGTCAGATCCTATTTCACACAACTTGATACATACCAACCTGCAGGTTTCTTTTGATTGGTCTAAAAGCCAACTTAACGGCACGGCCGAAATAACGTTGAAGCCTCATTTCTATCCCCAAAAGATGTTGTTTTTGGATGCAAGGGGAATGGAGGTCAAAAGTGTCAAATTGGTGCTTAGTGGGTCCAAGCAAGATCTGGTTTACGAGTATCGCAACGACTCCATTTGCATTACTATGGACCGCGCGTACACATCTCGTGATACTTTTAAGGTTGTAGTTGATTATGTGGCCCGTCCGGAGTCTTTACCTAAAGGCGGCAGTGATGCCATTTCGGGAGATAAAGGACTTTACTTCATTAATGCTGATGGAAGCGATCCTAAAAAGCCACGTCAGATATGGACACAAGGTGAGACTCAATCGAGCTCCGTATGGTTTCCTACCATTGATCGTCCCAATCAAAAGACTACACAGGAGATTTTTATAACGGTAGATACCGCCTTTGTGACTCTCAGCAACGGCAAGCTTATAAGCTCGGTTGTTGATAATGCCAAAGGACTCAGAACCGACCACTGGAAACAGGATTTGCCACATACCCCATATCTTTTCATGATGGCTATTGGAAAATACGCTGTTGTAAAAGACAAGTGGCGTAATATGGAAGTTTCCTATTATGTGGAGCCCGAGTACGCTCCTTATGCCAAGGGGATATTCAACCATACACCGGAAATGTTGGAATTTTTCTCTAAAAAATTCGGTGTGGATTACCCTTGGGAGAAGTACGCGCAAGTTGTTGTTCGAGATTATGTGTCCGGTGCAATGGAAAACACCTCTGCCACCATTTATGGAGAGTTTGTGCAAAAAGACGATAAGGCATTGTATGACGACTCGAATGATGATATTGTTGCTCACGAGCTATCGCACCATTGGTTCGGAGACCTGGTGACCTGCGAATCATGGTCGAACCTGCCTCTCAATGAGTCATTCGCCACTTATAGCGAATATCTGTGGAACGAATACAAGTACGGTCGCGATCATGCAGATTGGACTTTGAATTCAGACTTGAAAAGCTATTTGCAAGAAGCCCGCAGCAAGCAAGTCAACCTTATTCGTTTTGAATACGATGATAAGGAGGATATGTTCGATAGGCATTCTTACCAGAAGGGTGGACGTATTTTGCACATGCTTCGTCGCGCTGTTGGTGATGATGCGTTTTTTGCTGCGCTCAAATTATATCTTGACCAAAATCGATTTGGTGCAGCCGAAGTACATCATTTACGCTTGGCTTTTGAAAAAACAACTGGCCAAGACATGAATTGGTTCTTCAATCAGTGGTTTCTCGACAAAGGGCATCCTGTTCTCGAAATTTCTTATGCATACGATCCTGAAAACGGAGTGCAAATTGTAGGGGTTGATCAAAAGCAGGATTTCTCTACGTCCCCTCTTTATAGATTGCCAGTTGAAATAGATATTTATACAGCTTCGGGTGTTAAGCGTCATTCTATTGTGGTTGATCGATCTAGCCAGACCTTTGAATTCAAATCCGCTGAAAAACCTTTGTTGGTGAATTTTGATGCGAACAAATCGTTGTTATGTACCAAAACGGACAATCACACCGATGATGAATTCGCTTTCATGTTTAGAAAAGCCCCCCTATTGTTGGATCGTATTGAAGGACTTTCGAGGATGTCTCGCGATGTACGAAGCGGAAGCGTGTCTGCCGAGGTCGTAACAGAAGCTTTGGGCGATGCGTATTATGGTATCAGAAGCATGGCTATCAAATCATGCAAGCCTATTGCTGGACAGGTCAAGGACAAGATCCTGCAATTGGCTTCAAATGACCCTTATCCCTCCGTTAGGGTCGATGCATTTGATTTTCTATTAACGGTTTTTCCTAAAGATGCAGCAGTTCTAGCGTTAGCTAACCAGTCGCTAAATGGAAAATCTTATAAGGTAACCAGCGCATCGCTTGCCTACATTTTGGATGCCGACAAGAACCGCGGAATGGAATTGTTAAAGGGATGGGAGATGGAGGAAAATGCTGTCATGAGGTCAATGGTCTCCGGATTTTATGTCAAGTATGGTGACGATAATCAATACTCATACATGGCCGCATTCCTTGAAGGGGCTCAAGGCTTTGAGTCTTATTCGGCTGTTCAGTCGTTTGGAAAATTCATCATGCGATGCTCGGCAAAAAATGCATTATCAGGCATCACCGCCATCGCCAAGACTGCATATTCTCATCCACAGTGGTTTGTTCGCTTGGCGGCCTCGCAGGCTTTGGCGGAAGTTTCCAAATCTTATGGTAAAGAGAAGTTAGCTCAAAACGGTGGTCTGGATAGCGAAGTGGAAAGCGTTCGAAATTCAGCCACATCGGTATTGGATGATGTGAAAGCTAAAGAAACCGACCCTAACCTCCTGCGTTTTTATAGCCGATGAGGTACACTAGCCAGGTAGTCTTTCAAGAGAAACAGACTTTCCCTAGATACTGGTTTTTTATTTTTATAATTCTTGTTCCCGTTTTGCTCTATTTCGATTTCCAACATGAAGGAATTGATTTTAACGGGATGTTCATATCGATTTCGGTAATTGGGGGCCTTTCAGCATTGTTACTGTTTTCAAAATTGGAGACTTCCATCAGCCAGGATGAAATTCAATATAGGCTCTTTCCTTTCCAGTGGAATATGCGAAAGATATCAAGGGAACAAATAGCAGATGTGTTCGTTCGTAAGTACAGCCCCTTGTTTGAATACGGAGGCTGGGGATTACGATGGAGCCTGAATGGAAAAGCTGTCAACGTCCGTGGCAACATGGGAATTCAGGTGGTCTTGAAAAACGGCTCTCGCATTCTGATTGGGACATCAAATCCCGAAGCCGCCAAAATGGCTTTGGATAGTTTTACCGGCCCTCCAGTGTCTTGATTCTTTTAGAAGCTTTCGAGCTGAAAGTGCTCTTGCCTTCTACTAGGATGTTGTAGGCGGAAATAGCCGACTCAATATCTCCCTTTTGCTCATAGGTTTGACCAATATAGTACAAGGCCTCGTCAGAGAACTTGTTTCCTTTTTGGGGTATGCCAGACAAGTTTGTTAAAGCCTCATCAAATCTCTTCAAATGGTACAGGCACATGCCTACATGGAACATGGCATCCAAATCAGAGCGGTTTGAAATCAGCCTTGCGTTGTAACCCTGAAGGGCATTAACATAGTCGCCGCTCTTGTAATGGGAATAAGGGTCAGCTGCTGTGTTCTGCTTTTTGGATTTCGACTTATCGTATATTGCCGCGATTTCGGCATTAGCAATATTGGAGTTTGAAACAGCATTCGGAGCTGAAGCACCAGGAGTCCTTGATCCCCGAACGGCGGATTGTTTTGAAATAGAGACAACATCAGCTACCTCCACAGTTGGATGAGATGTTTCCATTTTGCCAGCATACGAATCGGTTTCTGTATCCATGGCAATGTTATCATCCTGATTGAATTTGACTCCTTCGGTTTCAGAAACTCCTGATGAGGCAATATCCTTTAGCTCTGCAGATGGAGCTGGGACATTTTCCGGATAGTCTTCATTGTCTTTTATAACGACAATATTCTTATTGCTTTCCAAATTAGACTCTTTTTGAACTATACTCTCGGAGGAAACCATTGGGGTTACAGATGACTCTTTGTTTGACTCTTTTGAAGGCATGGATTGAGCAGTTGAATCGCCTTGATAAGTTTGGGCATGGGAGGAGTTCAAAGCTTGTTCTTGAACAGCTGCATTTTTGGATTGTTGTACGGCAAAATAAGACATCGCAATTACAGCGGTCAGCGAGGCAGCCATAGCTAGGTAACGGAAAGGAGATGATTGGTTGGTGGATTTTCCTGTCTGAGGGTTGAAATGTTGAGATAATTCATTCAATACAGAATCGTCTTGGAGTGTCGATAAGCCCTCAAGTGCTTCACTGCAAAGGGCACAATCAACCAGGTGTTTCTCCACTAAATGCATATCGGAGCGCTTCAATATACCGTCGCGGTAATTCAATAGCATGCTACGATCTATACAGCCTGTCTCGGTAAAAAGTTCTTTATTCAAATTCGTTTTCATGGCTGTTTCGGGTCATGTGTATTTTTATATTCCTTTTGCCGTTTTGGATGTGGCTTTTAATTTCATTCATCGTAAAGCCTGTTATTTTTGAAACATCCTGGTAGCAATATTTTTTCAAGTAGAATAAATCTATGCAGGTTCGTTGCTCATCATTAAGTTTGGTTATGGCCTCTTCCATCAATTGCATCAGCACTTCTTGCTTCGATGAATCGTAGGCATCTCCTCCTTGGTGTAGAACCTTTTCTCCTGGTCCTTCTTCGTCGTCAATGTAAACCATCGCCCTACGGCTTCTTAATTGCATCAAACAGTAATTGCGCGCAACCGTATGTATCCAATAGCTGAATTTTTGGACGTCATGCTTTTTGAGGTCGTCCATGACCTTTTCAAAAATGCTAAGCGTGGCATCTTTGCTCTCGTCTTGGTTTTTCAGATACTTCATGCAAACACCAAAAACCAGGTGGGAATAACGGTCAAATAGGACACCAATTTTCTTTCGGTCTCCAGAACGCTTGTACTCTGCGATTAACTCGCTATCATCTGCGTTTTCGCTCTTTTTCCTGTTAATCAGCCACATGAATTGTTAAATGAAAGGATATGACCTAGATGTAAATAGGCTCCCGATTCCATAGGGTAATAGAAAATTAATCCAAAAATCAGTCTTTTTTGGTTTTTTGGGCAAGTATGATGAAAACTACCAAGACAGCGGTTATACAAATCGCAATGCGAACCCAGTCTTTATCGACCAGGAAAAAGGCGCTGATAATCATGCTTGTAAGCATGAATAAGATCGCTTTTTTCTTGGTTGACTTGGTCATTCCACGACCTTTGTGATAGTCGATTATCTGTTGACCCACGTGTTTGTTTCCCACCAACATCCTTAGGAATCTCCACGATCCCCTAGCGAAGCAGTATGTAGCTATCAGGAAGAAAACCAACGATGGCATTAAAGGAATGAAGAAGCCCAAAATGCCAATTCCCACAGAAAGCAATCCAACCCCCACCCAAATTTTCCTTAAGATCAGATCTGTCATGATTTTTTCAGTGCTATTGATAATGGCAACTTCATTTTTCTTCGGATAGCTTGGAGTATTTTGTGATTGCGGACTTCATTTCTTCCACATCTTTACGCAAATGAGGGGATGGGATTCCCAACAATGAAACACACTGACTTGCGAGTTTGAATTGAGCTTGGGCAGAATCCAGGTCTTTTGGGAGATCATTTTCAGTATATCGGATCATCTGAACACTTCCGTGGTAAATTAAGTTTGAGGCTAGGTTGAACAGGTCCGCTTCAGTAGATTCCTTGACTTTGCGCTCACTTGGATTGAAACGCAATACCCTGGATGCTCCAGCAATAATTTTGGCCGTTGTATCCAGTTCGAGCCATTTGTCAAGCGTGTCGGTATAATTGTATTTTGGAGCATTGGAATCAATTTGATATTTCCAGTTAGGTCTCCGATAGTCCGACAATTTTACAGGATAATGAACAAGTTGCCAAGCTGGATCGAATGCGTAATGATCTTCAATGAAAGTAGGAGGCGCAGTAAAAAAATATACATCGTTGAACGCTTTTTCATACTTGCCTGATTCGTTTAATACGCCAGCGCCCCAGGTGACATCAACCAGACGCCATTCACCATTTATTAGGACCGTATTCCATGCATGACCTTCAGGCAAATATTTTCCAAACTCGCGGCAATGTCCGCCAACAACATGACATGAAATGCCAGACAATTCGCAAAACGCTTTGAACAGGTTGGAATATCCCTCGCAAACTCCTTTCTTATTTTTGAAAACTTGTAAGGCCTGCTGTTTATCGTAATCGGGATTAGGATTTTTGTATTCAACTATGTCATAACGGATGTTCTCTGTTATCCACGTAAAAAATGCGCGCGCCTTCATTTCATCGTTTTGACCGATTTTTTCAAGCTGCTTGTGAGTCTCCTCAAGACCTTTTCCTTTAATGGTACGTGATAGACGATCTACCTCTTCGTATTGTGCAAAAACGGAAAAATGGATACAAGTAAATGAGATTAAAAAAATGAAAAGTGTTCGCAATCTCATTTGGAAATCGGTGTTTCAATAATCTTTCCAGTAGGCATGGGCCTTACAGGTGTTTTTAACGGTCGCCACTCAACTTTGAAAACTTCAACGGGTTTGCAGAAGCTTCATCAAAGGAAGCGCGTCTATGTGCTATATCACAAGCCATATAGATTGCACAACGCAAGGAGTCTTCAGACGCCAAGCCTTTGCCTGCAATGTCATAGGCTGTTCCATGGTCAGGTGAGGTTCGTATGATCGGAAGTCCCGCGGTGAAGTTAACGCCTGATTCGAATGCCAATGTTTTGAATGGTATGAGACCTTGGTCATGATACATAGCCAAGACCCCGTCAAAAGATTTGTATGCGGATGAACCGAAGAATCCATCGGCGCCGTAGGGACCATAAACGGTTAATCCTTGCTCAAAAGTGGATTTGATAGCAGGCATGATGATGTTTTGCTCTTCGTTTCCAATGAGTCCATTATCACCGGAGTGTGGGTTCAGTCCAAGTACTGCGATTCGCGGCTTACCAATCCCGAAATCTCTTTTGAGGGTGTTATGGAAAGCTTTGATTTTAGAAATGATTTTTTCGGATGACAGTGCTGACGATACATCTTTCACAGGAATGTGTCCCGTTACAGTAGCCACGCGAAGTTGTTCGCTGGTTAATACCATCAAATGCTCACCAGAAGGGAATTGCTGCGCCAGAAATTCGGTATGACCCGGAAAACGGAAGCCATCCTGCTGCATTGTTTTTTTATCGATTGGACCAGTTACCAATACGTCAATGAATCCTTCAGCAAGGTGCTTGCACGCATGTTGCAAGGCTGTAAACGCGTACTTTCCTCCATCTGTGGATGATTTCCCAGGCTCAATCTTCAATTCTTCATCCCAGCAATTGATCACGTTGGTACGCTTTTCAACGATTTCGTTTTCAGATTTGATGGTTGTGAAGTTAAACTCAGTATTGTTAAGCGCTTTCTTGTAAAACGAAAGCACCTTGGAAGCACCATAAATAACAGGGGTACATACTTGTGCCATCCTCGGATCTGAAAATATGCGCACAATGAGTTCGGGTCCGACACCATTGATGTCTCCCATGGTGATACCAACTATTACTCGGTCTTCAGTTTCCACAGCTCCACTCATTATTGCTTTATTCCATCTCCAGTAATCTGCCGGATAATTAAAATCACTTGTTAGCCCTTCTTTTCAAATATTCAACTATCAGACGGACACCAACACCTGTTCCGTTTTTGCCACGGTAGCTATCGCCACCTTTGCCAAAAGCAGGTCCGGCAATGTCGAAGTGCATGTATGGATAGTCGGTGAACTTTTTCAAGAACCTTCCAGCGGTTATGGCGCCAGCCGACGGACCTCCAATGTTCTTGATGTCGGCCACATCGGATCGGATTAGCTCATCGTATTCGTCCCAGAATGGGAATTCGGCCAAACGTTCATAAACCATTTCCCCGCTTTTATGAAGATCTCTTCTTGTGTCGTCCTCACAGGTTCCCATGGCAACTATACCGTATTGACCAATAGCGGCTGCTGCGGCGCCTGTCAGGGTTGAAAATTCCATCACCAACTCGGGTTGGAATTGCTTTGCGTAATGTAATGCATCGGCTAAGATCATGCGGCCTTCAGCATCTGTATTCAGTACTTCCACTTTAAGGCCACTCATCATGGTAATCACATCCCCAGGGGTGTACGCGTTGCCGTCTGGTCTGTTATCGGTAGCTGGCACCAAAGCCATCACATGCAATGGTAGTTTTAGTTTGGCAATGGCATACATGGCCGAACCAACAGCAGCACCTCCTGCCATATCACATTTCATATAATCCATGGATCCAGGGGTTGGCTTCAGGCTCAGCCCACCTGTGTCATATACCACACCTTTGCCAACGAGAATGATTGGCTTTTCATTAACGTGCTTGTTAGGTTTCCATTCCATGACCGTGAATGTGGGAGGATCAATGCTGCCCATGTTCACAGCCAACAAGCCACCCATTTTCAACTCTTTTATCTTGGCTTTTTCGAAAACCTTTACCGAAAATCCAGCATCCTTACCCATGCCCTTAAATGCATTTGCAAGGTCGGTGGCATTCAGGGAAATCACAGGCTCGTTAACCAGGTTGCGGGCGTGGTAAACCGCTTCACAAACAGTTTTTGTCGCATCCAAATCCTGCTGTTTCAACTGAGGAGCGAAAAATGAAAACTTTTTGAGGGTGTTGTTTTCAGGCTTGGATTTGTATTTCAGGAATTGGTAATTTCCAAGCAGCATTCCTTCTGCAAAAGCACTCAATTCATTCTCTCCCTCCTTGCTAACAACACAAACGGAAGTGGCTTTTGATCTGTTCAACAGAGAAACGAGACTGTCGCCAGCTCTGCGGTAAGCTTCCAAAAGCATGTGATCACCTTTTCCATTGGAGTCAACTAGGCAAATCACAACCAAGCGTGAGTATTGATTGATTGTAATTAGCTTTGATTTTTTCTTGGCCTCCCTGCGTACAAATTCAAGTTCGTTTTTCTTGAGAATCCTACGGTCAATAGATCCGATGTCAGAAGCAACTAAGGCTAAATTTTCGGTCTTTGGTATTACGGTGGCTTTCCGAAGAGATAAATTCATTTGAGGGATGGTTTTGAGAGGCGAAGTTAGTCAAATGGGTTTGTTAATCAAAGATATATACTTGAACAAAATCATAACATTAGGGGGTTTTAAATGTTTATTTTTGATGAAATTATAGATATGTTGGTTGATTCGGTTGTCATTGATTTATTGGAAAAAGCGCTACACGGCGAGTTTTTGACTCATCTGGAGGGCAAAGTGTTGTTTAACAAGGCGTCAACTCCTGATTTGATGCGTACCGCCCACCAGATGCGTTTGCAGCGTAAACCTGGCATGGAGGTGACTTGGATCATTGACAGAAACGTCAATACCACCAATGTTTGTATTGCAAATTGCAAATTCTGCAATTTTTATAGGATACCAGGCCATTCCGAATCTTATGTAACCAGTATGCCACAGTATCGCGAAAAGATAAAAGAGCTTTTTCGTTACGGAGGCGATCAGTTGTTGTTGCAAGGAGGACACCATCCGGAATTAGGCTTGTCTTTCTATGTCGATCTTTTCAGAAAATTGAAAAGTGAGTTCCCTGAATTGAAGCTGCATTCATTAGGGCCTCCTGAAATAGCCCATATTTCCAAAATCGAAGGTCTATCGCATACTCAAGTCCTCTCAGAGCTGAAGCAAGCGGGGTTAGACTCATTGCCAGGTGCTGGTGCTGAAATCCTAAGCGACCGAGTGAGGCGCATGATATCCAAAGGTAAATGCTCTGGAGGAGAGTGGTTGGACGTGATGCGTGCAGCTCATCAGCTCGATATTACCACTTCTGCAACCATGATGTTTGGACATGTTGAGACGATTGAAGAGCGATTCGAGCACTTGGTGTCTTTGCGCAAAGTACAATCCGAAAAGCCAACTTACTCCAAGGGTTTTATCGCGTTTATCCCTTGGCCATTCCAAGACGAAGGCACGTTGCTGCGTAACGTCAAGGGAGTCCGAAACCATGTGTCGGCCGAAGAATATGTGAGAACAATTGCCATCAGCCGAATCATGTTGCCCAATATCGAAAACATACAAGCCTCTTGGCTTACGGTTGGAAAGCAAGTCGCACAAACTTGCTTATTCGGAGGTGCCAATGATTTTGGTTCCATCATGATCGAGGAAAATGTTGTCTCTGCGGCCGGAGCACCACATCGTTTTACCAGCAAAGGAATACAGGATGCTATTGCTGAAGCGGGGTTTGTTCCTCGACTCAGAAATCAGCAATACGAGTTTCGACCATTACCGCAACAAATGGAAGAGCAGGTAATCACATACTAGATGAATTCGAACAAGTCACTCTTAATAATCCTGCTGTTGGCAACCGTGTTCAATTTCACATCGGTTCTTGCTACACATAACAGGGCAGGGGAAATCACTTATGAACGACTTGGTCAATTTCTTTACAAAGCCACCATCACTACTTATACCAAAACATCTTCCCCTGCTGATAGGCCCGAATTAGAGTTGTTTTGGGGTGACGGTACAAGTTCAATTCTTCAAAGGGCTTCAGCCCAAGACCAGTTTGGGGGCCCAGGAAGCGATATCCGTCGCAATATCTATACTGGAATTCATACCTACCCTGGCCCTTCGGTTTACACACTTTATTTCGAAGACCCCAACAGGAACGGTGGGGTTATCAATATTCCAAACTCAATTAATGTTCCGTTTTACGTGGAATCACAACTGATTATTTCCGCCTTCTTGGGATTCAACAATTCGCCTGTGCTCCTTCAACCTCCCATAGACCAAGGTGTTATTGGGCAGCCATTCGTTCACAATCCCAATGCATATGATCCGGATGGGGATAGTTTGTCTTATCACCTTATACCATGCAAAGGTGCCGGCGGGATTTCCATCGGAGGTTATTCTTTTCCTCAATCCAGCATATCCTTTGAACTTGATTCAATTACCGGCGACTTGAAATGGTTGAACCCTATCAATTGTGGTGAATATAATATCGCATTCCTGATCAAAGAATGGCGTAACGGCGTTCAGATTGGTTTCGTGGAACGTGATATGCAGGTGAATATTTCTTGTAATAATCCCAGTTCAAATGCTCCACCTAGTATCTCTCCTGTAGCCGACCTATGTGTGACCGCTGGCGACCTGGTTACTTTTTCCGTTTCCGCTTCAGATCCTGATGCCACCGACCTGGTAACGCTCACAGCTACAGGTGGACCTCTTGAGGTTACGATTGCTCCAGCAACATTCAATCAGCCCATTTCAGGAGCCGGAACAGTAACATCGACTTTCTCATGGCAAACCGCTTGCAACCACGTTAGAATTCAACCTTGGCAGATGGTTTTCAAAGCCGAAGACAATGACCCATTTGTCAACTTGGCGGATTTGGTTTCAATGAGAATCACGGTGGTGGCGCCTGCGCCGCAAAACCTATCGGTTGTGCCAACTGGAAATGCCATGAGCGTTTCATGGAGCCCATCTATTTGTACAGAAGCTAAAGGTTACGGACTTTATCGTAGAACTGGTTTTTTCGGATTCATACCAGCCCCGTGTGAAACAGGAGTTCCTGCCTATACGGGATATGTTAGAATTGCAAGTCTTCAGGGCTTAAGCAACACTAGTTTTCTAGATAATAATGGCGGAGTAGGACTGGCAGCTGGAACCGACTATTGCTACCTGGTAGTTGCGGAATTTGATGATGGAGGCAAAAGCTATGCATCCCAAGAAGTATGTGCTGTTTTAGAAAAAGAGTTACCTGTTTTAACAAATGCTAGCATCGTAACAACCGATGGCGTTAATGGACAAGTTTATTTAGCCTGGAGTAAACCAGTTGATTTGGACACTATTCAATTTCCTGCTCCACACAGCTATTCCATTCAGCGTTCTCCGGGAATCAGTTCATCCACCTTTCAAACAATTGGCACCAATACCGGTGGACTGAATGATACCATCTTTCTAGATATTGGGGTGAACACGGCCTCTATTGGATATACCTATCGAATCGTGCTCTTTGCTTCACAAAACGGTACGGCATTGGAAGTCGGCGCTTCAACTCCAGGCAGTACGGTTTTTTTATCGGCCACCGGAACAGATAACAAGGTTTTACTTCAATGGAATGTAGTTGTTCCATGGATCAATTCTTTGTACACTGTTTATAGATTCAATGGAGCAACATTCGATTCCATAGGTGTATCGAATACCACCACATTTGTTGATAGCCTGCTTGAAAACGGACAAACGTACTGTTACAAAATACGCACTACGGGATCATATTCAGCCCCCGGTTATATTGATCCTATTATCAATTTTTCACAAGAGGCTTGCGCAACTCCGATTGACAATGTGCCGCCATGTCCGCCAAACGCTGCAGCTACCCAATCGGATTGTGAAGCAGGTAGTTTATTAATTGAATGGCCAGCCCCCGGTGTTGATTGTGGTGGAGATATAGCATATTATACCATTGGCTTCAGTCCAGATGCGCAAACACCTTTTCAAGTACTTCAAGTAATTAACGATGGCTCCCAATCCAGTTGGGCAATAAACGACTCCTCTATCTCTGGATGCTATTTTATTACTGCTACAGACACGTCAGGCAACACAAGTACTATTGCCGGCAACATTTGTGTCGAATACTGCCCTTTCTACGATTTGCCAAATGTATTCACTCCTGATGCAGATGGAATTAATGACCTGTTTATTCCGTTTCCATACAGGGATGTTGAATCGGTTGAATTGAAAATTTTCAATCGTTGGGGTATGGAGGTGTTTAAGACAGACGACCCCGATGTACTTTGGAATGGCAAAACAGCAAATACCGGTGACGACCTGCCATCTGGAACCTATTATTTCATTTGCAAGGTGGAGGAGAAGTTCATTGTAGGAAACAGGAAACGTGAGATTAAAGGTCCTTTGCAATTGTTAAGATAGTTTTCAAATATGTTCACGGGTATAATAGAATCCATTTCAGTTGTGAAGTCCATCCGCAAAAACGGAACTAATATGGATTTCGGTTTCGAATGCCCATTTGTCGGCGAGCTTAAAATAGATCAAAGCGTATCGCATAATGGGGTGTGTCTTACCATAACTGGAATTGCAAACGGGATATACCATGTGACTGCTATCAGCGAAACGCTTGATCGGACCAATTTGAGTCGACTGGTAATTGGTGATCTGGTCAATGTTGAACGATGTATGCTGATGGGAGGCAGATTAGACGGGCATATTGTACAAGGGCATGTGGATACTGTAGCGAAATGCGAATCAATATCGGATATGAATGGTAGTTGGGTGTTCCGTTTTTCGTTTCCGGAGCAGGAGTCCAATTTGATCGTAGAAAAGGGCTCTGTATGTGTTAATGGAGTTAGCCTTACCGTAGTGGATGCCTCCAATGGGGTATTCAGTGTTGCAATAATCCCCTATACTTTCGAGAATACAAATTTCAAGAACCTAAAACCAGGAGATTTGGTAAACTTGGAGTTTGATGTAATAGGTAAATATGTTGCCAAGATGTTGAGCAACGTAAGGCAATAAAAAGCCTTTAGAGCCAACCTGGAATATCCTTGATGTTTCCGGACATCTGAAGATACATCACCAATAGGGCTAGGGCCCCAAAGCCTATGGCAAGCCAAATGGAAAGCCTTTTATAGGATTCTGCGTTGCCTTGCAGTTTTTTGAAACGATATATGTTGAATACAGCTTTCTCAGCACGGTAAAATGCACTTTCTCCCTTTACGATATAGTCAAATGCACCGTATTGCATGGTTTTAACGGCAACTTCGATTTTATCTTGGCCCGACAGCATTACAACATCCACTTCAGGATCTACTTTTTTGATTTCTTGTAAAATCTCCAAGCCGTCCATTGCGTCTTTGTCAACGGAGTTTAGGTAAAAGTCGAGAAACACGATACCAGGCTTAAGGTTCATTTTTTCCAGACAATCCTCTCCCTTTTCGAAAACATGGATTTCGTAACTGGTCATCTTGGAAAGATGGTCCTTTAGCATTTCGGCCAAAACAGGGTCATCATCGACAATGAAAATCAATTTTCTCATATCAGCCATGGTTCGTTTTTTGGGTAATTGATTGCAAGTATAAGAGTTTGACGGGAAATATTCAAAGTTTACTTAGCTCATCCTCAAGCTCTGCAATCGCTTGTTCTACCTGGGTTCTTAGGTTTGCCAATAACTCCGGTATCTCTTCTGTGCCGGCACCATCTCCACAAATGTTCTCAATTCTCTGTGCAAATTCAGCTCCCGATGCCATTCCCATATACTTCATTTGGGATTTCAAGGAGTGAGAAGTTGTTTTTAGTGATTTCCAATCTGATTTAGCTGAACTCTCGTCCATTTGACTCAAACTTGGAGCAGCCATTTTAATGAACATACCAACATATTTTTTAATCTTTTCAGGGTCTCCACCGGAAAAAGTTCGCATGAAAGTCAAGTCGGATGCTCTGCTCATAGGTCAAGGGCTTTCTTCAAAGCTAACATATTTTTTTAATAGTCTCAATCAATGGGCAAGGTAATTACAAACTCAGTAAAGGAGCCTGGCTCAGAAAACACATTTAGTGTTCCTTGATGGGCCTTAACGATGGTATCATAACTCAATGAAAGGCCTAATCCAGTACCTTCCCCTGAGGGTTTTGTGGTGAAAAACGGATCGAAAATGCGATTTTTGACATCCTCTGGCATACCGGTTCCATTGTCACGGATTTTTATGACCACATCCTTGCCATCTAATCGAGTACTAACACCAACTGTTGCGGAATAATTCTTTTCACCTGCCTTGAATCTTTGGTGGACCGCATAAAATGCATTATTGAATATATTCACTAGTACACGGCTGATTTCCTGCATAACCACATTGACCTTTGGGATTTCTGGGTCTAGGTTCTTGATTATTTCTGACTTGAAACCCTGGTCACGGCTCCTGTTTCCATGGTAAGACAGCTCTAGCAATTCGTCAATCATCTTATTTAAATCCACGGGTTGCTTTTCAGGTTTCCCAACCCTCGAATGGGTAAGCATGCCCTTCACAATCCTGTCGGCCCGCTTCCCATGCTCGTTGATTTTTTGGAGATTGGAGATGATATCTTTTAGAATCACCTGCTTTTCTGTCTCGGGCGCTGTGTTCATTTCGTCAATCAGTTCAATCGACAACTCAGAAAAATTGTTAACGAAATTCAAGGGGTTTTGAATTTCATGTGCTATGCCGGCTGTGAGCTGTCCCAATGATGCCATTTTCTGTGAATGAACAAGCTGTTCTTGGGTAGCTACCAGTTTTGAATGCGTTTCTGATAACTCATTGAAAGTGCGGTCTAGGTCCTGCCTGGTACGCTTCTCATTGCGATAACGGTTGTAAAGCAATAAGGAAATGATGACAATCGAAACCGAAACAGCAAGTAGCAAATCGCGAAATGCTTTCCCTTGGCTAACTTGCAATTCTTTCTTGGACAATGCTAGTTCTTGACTTTGTTTTTCACGGAGCAATTCCTTGATTTTCTCGTCTCGTTCTTGGTTTGTTATGTCGCTTTTGCGTTTTTCAACATTGAATTCCTCAATGAGTTTTTCTTTTTCCAATCGCTCTATTTCAGCATCAATCAATAACCGATTCCGTTCCAAATCGCTTGCCGAAACCCCCTCCATTGAAAAGTTTATGTCCTTGCGCAACATATCGTTTATGGCATTTCGTTCCATAATCTCCTTGCGGGTTGATCTGCTGTTCAGTACTCTGGATGCCTCTATACGGTCAATTGAATCACGAACTTGTTCATACTTTATCTTGGTTTCATCTGCGGCCTTGAGGTCACCTGATAAGGTGAATACGGTTGATATTTTCAAATATGAATCCTTAAGAATTCTGGCAGTTGACAACTGGGGGTACAAGTTAAGGCTTTTTTGAAATTCGA
>JBKDSL010000042.1:0-17158 GCA_046340555.1 Bacteroidota bacterium | reverse complement strand
TATTGTTGGGAGATGTAAACGGAAACTACGCTACCGCATCCGCCAGTGCTACGATCCGCAACGGAGGCAGCAAGCTTGTGTTCGACCTTGAAAACGCCAAAGTTAACGGCAACAACATCGACGTTCCAGTATTGGTTAGTGCCGATGAGGTTGTCAATTCAGTTGACTTCAGCATGAACTACAACAGCAACAAGGTTTCCTTCAATACGGTTGTTAACAATGGTAACAACATGGAGATGGTTGTTGGAAATACAGATGCTTTGCGCGTTACTTCTAACAGCCTTGATTCATACAACACAGCTACTCCAGTAGTATACGTTCGTTTCAATGGCTCTGAAATCACAGCTGCCGATCTTACCAATTTGGAAGCATACATCAATGGTCAGCGTGTTAATGCTGAAATCGGAACAGGTTCAAATGCACAGTCAATGACGGTTAACGTATTCCCAAATCCTGCAAGCAATGTCATCAACATCGTAGCTTCTGAAGACGCTTCTTATGTTTTGACTGACGTTCAAGGCAAGGTTATTGCTGCCGGAACTACTGTTAGCGCTTATGAGAACATCCGCATCTCAACTGACATGATGGCCAACGGCGTTTATGTGTTGAAGGTTTACAACAATGGCTCTGTTAACGTGAGCAAGATCTCCGTTAAGAAGTAATTAGTTTTTATATCCATTAGACGGGGCGTAATCATTCCGCCCCTTTTTCATTTAACATAAATGCGTTTTCAGGGTAACATAACCTTTACCAAATCTTAAAACCTCAAGGTTAATTAATTTGAGCTGTAGCGATACTTTAGTGCCTTAACATATGAGACTCATGAAAAAACACCTAACCGTTCTGACCTTCATTTTCGCTTTATGCAATATTCAAGCGAGATCACAAGAGTTGCAACCCGCCCTCTTGACCATCGATCAGTTCGATACGGTGTTTTTTGATCTTCAATCAGCGGTTGTTACCGGTACTAAGGTGGAATTCCCCGTGTATTACCGCTCCGACGACCAAATCGTTGCATTGGACTTCAACTTCAAATACAATCAAGCCAAGTTGGAATATGATACCATTATCAAGTTGGCCAATTACCTTGATGCCCTTTCTTTTTACAACTCAAATGACTCTACGGTCCGCTTGACCTCGTTTACCAACACGTTGTTTTATCCCAATGACAGTTTGTTGTTCAAGGTTCGGTTTGATATACTGCAACCGGGTGCGCTTTGCTCTGGGGATTTGAGTGCAGTTAATTCCCTATTGAACGGGGATATTTGCACATCCAAGAAAATAGATTGTACATCCTCCTTGGTAGAAGAGTCGTTTTTGAAAGGAGTAACAATAGGACCAAATCCCACTAGTGGACTTGTGAACATCATAGGCCTTCCATACGGTTCGAGGTATCGGCTAGGTGATTTGAGCGGTCGTACAGTATTACCTTGGGTAGCTGTTGGATCAGGGATGAGTTCGGTAGTTGATATGGAATTCCTTCCTGCAGCAACTTATTTGCTTACCGTAGAAAACAAAGACGGAAAACAAGAGAGCCTTTCCCTGGTACGCTTACCATGAGAATGCGTAGCTGCTCGTAAAACGATTGCTACGTTTTGTTATTTTTACAACCGATTCATGTTGTCGGTTTTAATTCCTGTATAATTGTTTAAAATATCCAGACCTGTCCATTGGGTGGTTTTCTTGTGGTCGTTTTTCGTTCACACCACAACGGCTCAGGACCTGTTTTCTTCAGGCGATACGGTAAAACTGGATATAAATCAAAGCTACTTCGATGGCAGCTATGTGGAAGTGCCGGTAATTATAAATTCCAGCGCTACGGTCTTTGCTGTAGACATGGCAATCCGTTTTAATACGAATCGGATCACATTCGATAGTTTGACCAATATCATAAGTGGATTGCAGTACTTGTATTATTTGAACCCAAATGATTCTATTTGGCGGGTAACTTCATATCTCCCTTCGGGTATAACTCCGGGATCAACGGTTTTCAACCTAAGGTTTTACACTATCGATAATGAAGTGTGTGCGTATGATTTTTCAGATCAACAGGCTTTTATAAATGGCGACTCATCTGTATTCCAAACAATAGGTTGTATGGATAATCTTGGAATTGTGCAGCTCGGCCAGTCAGCGAGCTCTTACGCGTATCCAAATCCTTTTTACGATAGGTTTTATCTAAACGCTGGTTCCAAAGGGGATGTTCAAGTATTGGATTTTCAGGGGAGGGTGATTCTGAATAATGTTGACAGTGGCATTATTGATGCGTCGGCTTGGGCCGCAGGAACTTATTTTATTCGAATAGTCGGCCGTTACCCTAGCCGGCCCTTCAAGGTAGTAAAGGCCTTACCTTAACCTTTTCCTAAAACACAGATAGTGTTTGGTTAAACTGTTCGGGGTTACTTACCAATCTATTATAACCCATACTGATTATGAGAAACATCTTTAAAAACGCGGTATTGATCGCATCCCTATGTGCTGCAGGCCCATCATTTGCACAGCAACCGGTCGACCTTCGCTTCATTGGCCGATACTATACCGGATCATTCGACCAAGGCGCAACTGAAATCGCTTGTTACGATCCGGTTTCGCAACGCCTTTTTTCGGTAAACGGAAGCAATGGAAATATTGACATCATTAACCTTTCGGACCCTTCGACTCCATCATTAATTTCTTCCATTAGTATGACATCATTTGGCGGTAAAGCCAATAGCGTTGATTTCAAAAACGGAACTTTGGCTGCTGCTGTTGAAGGATTGGTTAAAACCGATAACGGCAAGGTCATTTTTTTTGATGCGAACGGAAATTACATGAACCAAGTCACGGTAGGAGCCCTGCCTGATATGTTGACTTTTACTCCAAACGGCAGCAAGTTGGTAGTGGCATGCGAGGGTGAGCCAAGCGCCGACTATACAATAGACCCTATAGGTGTTATAGCCGTTATTGATTCCGTACAACAGATTGCGACATTGAATCAAACGCATGTCACTTTGTTGGATTTTTCAGCATACAACACAACCGGAGTTTCTGGAGTAAGAGCATATGGTCCAAATGCCAACTTTGCTCAGGATATGGAGCCCGAGTATGTTGCGGTTTCCAAGAACAGCCAAAAGGCATGGGTTACTTTACAAGAGAACAATGCCATGGCGGAAGTAAATCTCGCCACTAAACGCATCGTAAGGGTTTGGCCGCTTGGTTTCAAAGACCATAATGTGGCTGGCAACGGAATGGATGCATCCGACCGCTCGGGATCTGTTTTGATCAACACCTGGCCAGTAAAAGGAATGTATCAACCCGATGCAGCTGTCTCTTACAACTATTTGGGTCAGCCATTCATCGTAACTGCCAACGAAGGTGATGCACGCGAATACACCACCTTTGTTGAGGCGGCTCGGATGAATTCCATTACTCTTGACTCGGTTACTTTCCCCAATCGTGCTACCTTGAGAACCGATGCACAATTGGGTCGCCTGAATATTTCCAAATCCATGGGCGACACCGATGGAGATGGCGATTATGATGAATTGTACAGTTTCGGCGCAAGGTCGTTTTCTATTTGGAATGCAGCAGGACAACTGGTGTTCGACAGTGGCGATATGATTGAGCAATACACAGCCGCAATGTATCCCACGCGCTTCAACGCATCCAACAGCAACAACACGTTTAAAAACCGCAGTGATGACAAAGGTCCCGAGCCCGAAGGTTTGACCTTGGCTAGGATTCTTGGTCGCACCTATTTGTTTCTTGGATTGGAACGTATCGGTGGGGTCATGACTTTCGATATTACCGATCCTTATGCTCCTGTGTTTGTTGATTATATCAATACCCGTGATTTCGCCATAACCCCTGCTGCTGCTTATCCTGCTGATTTGGGTCCAGAGGGCTTATTGTTTATACAAGCAGCCGAGAGTCCCAATGGCAAAAATTTGCTCTTGGTTTCGAATGAGATCAGTGGCTCGATTTCCATATACGAAACCGACTATTCGTGCGGTAACCTATTGGTTAGTGTTTGTAACAACGGTGTAACCGAGTGCATCAATCAAACCCAACTCACCAATTACCTGGCAAGTGGAGCTACTTTGGGGTCGTGTTCATCGTCTGCACGCGTATCCGAAGAGCAGGTGTCAATGCTGTCCTTAGCACCTAATCCAGCAGGTGATTATATAAATGTGCGAATGTTGAATTCCGAGACCAAATCTGGCCGATTGATGGTCATCGATATCGCAGGTCGTGTAGTGAAGGAGATTCAGGGATTGGATTTCTCAGCAAACCAAAATCAGCGCGTAAGCCTAACGGATATGAATGCTGGATTGTATCAAGTTGTACTCATGCAATCGGATGGCACCATGCACTCCACTAAGGTAGCTGTTAGCAGATAAAAAACGCTCACTTTTTTCAAAATCGAGGCCGCAGGAACACTTCCTGCGGCCTTTTTTCGTTAGGATTTGGAAATCGGATTAAAATATCGTAATATTGCGATAAATAAAAATCCATGGGCGCCACCAAAACCGAAGATTACACCGAAAAGACTTTACGGGTAGCCGCTTTGTTTCAAGCCTTGGCCCACCCTGCTCGAATAGCCATTATTGAACAGCTGGCCAAGTCCGACACCTGTCAGTGCGGCGAGCTGGTGAGCGAGTTACCACTGGCGCAATCTACCGTATCGCAACACCTCAAAGCCATGGGAAACGCAGGTGTCATTATCGGTACCGTCGAAGGAACCGCGACCTGTTACTGCATCGACCGAAAATCGATTCGACAATTAATGGCTTTCCTTGACAAGGTCTCAGGACAGCTGGAGCGACAAGACCAAAAATGTTGTTAAAACTAAAACCATGATACTATCTGAATTCAAAAAAGCACTCGCACTAACCACGCACCCGGTTATCTTGCATCTGGATGGTAATCCCATCCCCTCACATTACCACATCACGGAGGCGGGACACAAGGTTAAAACGTTTGTCGATTGTGGCGGAACCTTGCGCAAAGAAGAACGGATCACCTTCCAAGTTTGGGTGGCACAGGACTTCGATCATCGACTTACATCCGAAAAACTACTATCCATCATTGAAGGCTATGAATCGAATATCTTGAAGGCGGATTTGGATGTGGAATTAGAATACCAGGAATCTACTATTGGAATTTTCGGCCTTTCATTCGATGGCCGGTACTTTCATCTCCAACCATTACAAACAGATTGCTTGGCACCCAACAGCTGCGGCATCCCGGAAACGAAAACCAAAATCGCCATGGCTGATTTGGGAGGATCAAATTCCTGTTGTACACCAGGTGGTGGCTGCTGCTGATTCGTATGAAACCACGGCTTAAGTTCCTCGACCGCTACCTTACGCTTTGGATCTTTCTCGCCATGGCGCTAGGAGTATTGTTGGGCTATCTATTCCCGGGTATCCACGTCATCAGTGAAAGCGTAACCATGGGAACCACCAACATACCATTGGCTGCAGGATTGATTTTGATGATGTTTCCACCCTTGGCCAAGGTCGACTATTCGCTGCTTCCTGCAGCTTTCCGCGACAGTAAAACCATGTGGCTTTCCATTTTACTTAATTGGGTGGCGGGGCCGCTGCTGATGTTCGTGTTGGCTGTTGTGTTTCTGCACGACCATCCTGGTTATATGTCGGGTCTGATTCTGATTGGCATTGCACGATGTATTGCCATGGTGATCGTTTGGAATGATTTGGCAGGGGGCAACCGCGAACAAGGTGCCATGCTGGTAGCCATGAATAGCCTTTTCCAGATTCTAACGTATAGCGCGTATGCCTGGTTTTTCCTGAATGTGGTTCCCTCGTGGATGGGCATGCAATCCATCGACATACAAGTATCGGTATCCGACATCGCCACCAGCGTGCTCATCTATTTGGGTTTTCCATTTGCCATGGGGTTTTTCAGCCGCAAATGGCTCATCTCCCAAAAGGGAATCGAATGGTACAACCGCGTTTTCGTGCCAGCCATCTCGCCGATTACGTTGTATGCATTGTTGTTTACCATCGTATACATGTTCAGTCTTAAGGGAGACATGATCATTCAGTTGCCGATGGATGTTTTGATGATTGCCATTCCATTGATGATTTACTTCATACTCATGTTCTTCATTTCGTTCGCTATCGGCAAATGGAGCGGATTGTCTTACGATAAAAACACCGCCATCGCTTTTACTGCCACCGGCAATAACTTTGAGTTGGCTATAGCTGTATCCATCGCAGTGTTCGGCATTGCATCACCACAGGCATTCACAGGAGTGATCGGCCCGTTGGTGGAAGTGCCAGCGCTTATACTGCTGGTGCGTGCCGCGTTGTGGATGAAACAAAAATGGTATCACGCATGAAAAACGTTTTGATCCTGTGCACAGGTAACAGTTGCCGTAGTCAGATGGCTGAGGCTTATGTGCGCCATTATCATGGAAACCATGCGCAGGTTTTCAGTGCTGGTGTAGAAACCCATGGACTCAACCCGCGCGCTGTACAAGTACTGCTGGAGGACGGCTTCGATATCTCGCATCATACCTCGAATCATGTGGACGAGTATGCACATATCTTCTTCGATTTGGTAGTAACGGTTTGCGATAACGCTGCCGATCGCTGTCCGGTTTTTCCAGGAGGCACCACAAAAATCCATCAACCATTTACAGACCCTGCGAAATTGACAGGGAGCGAAGATCATGTATGGCAAGGTTTCCGTGAAGTACGAGATAAAATCAAGAACTGGGCGGCATCACTGCAGCTTTGATTGACGGAAAAATCAAAACCTCGCTCGCATGCGGCTATGGTCAACAGAAAAGCCTCCGCTGCCTTTCACCAACAAGAAGATGCTGCATAAAAGCATCGACCAATCGGTTCGACTACCATGGAGCATCTCCCAAAATCCCTTCTCGGCCAACAGTTGTGATTTGGTTGTGAAAAAGGCCACCAACATGATGATGATGATGGGAATAACCGCTAAACGCGTGTAAAGCCCGAGCAGTATCAAAATGCCACAAACGATTTCAGTGCCGCCTACGATGGGACCTAATAATTCTGGAGAGGGCAAGCCGATTTTTTCAAACCTGCCCGAGCCACGTAACTCTTCGAATAGGAATTTTTGAATACCCTCAGAAAGAAAAACGGCCCCTACCACTAGGCGTATGAGAATGGTGGTTCTCGACTGGTCGGTAGTGGATATTTCGCGTAGTAACATCTTTAACGGGGTTGCGCCTTGACGAGCCTTTGTGTGTAGGCGCACCCGTTCGCTTCCACCACCAAGATATAAAGTCCATCGGCAATTTCCAAATCTGAAACCGAAAGCCGGTTCATGCCGGGAATTAATTCTATGTTGCGGCTCCAAACAACCTGGCCGTTATAAGCCACCAATCGCATCTGTGCAGCAGTACGGGAATCCGATAACAATTGCGCATCGAACGAATTTGCAAACGGCATGGGTGAAATATGCAATTGTACGGATTCAACTTGGCTGTTTTCGTTCAGTGAAGTGAGGTTTCCCGAAATGTAGCTCAGATTAGTGAAGTCGATGAAGTTGATCCAGGTTGGACGATCAATGAACGGATTTCGGTTGCCTTGTATGCTTTGGATGTAATCATTGCGAGCGATTTCCTCGGCATCAGGTGGATCTTGAAGGTGCCATTGCAATAGCAACTGTAAATCTTGGGGATCTTCGTTCAATGATGGCAGGATAAAGTTGTTCAGTCGGTTGAACGTCCAATCAAGCCCATTCACACCATTGTATCGAAGCGACATGTATAACAAAGAACGTGCGGCATTGCCTTTATGTGATTCACGAGGCTCATAAACGAGGTTTCCACCCGCATCGGATCCATATGAACCTTGCAGGTATGACGAAGTTACATTCACCACTTCACCCAATGGGTGATTGCTGCGAACGGCATTGGCTAGGTTTTGGTTTACCACAAACAGATGGTGTTGGTCTGCATATTCTGGCAACAAACTACTGGTAGAAGGCATCCAGCTCTGACACCAGGTATGCTCTCGACTGAAAGGTGTGTTGGGTGTCCAGGCAAATGGTGGAGTATACAAAACACGCTCCCCCGAATAAACACATGTTGCCATTTTTTTGCCGGCCGTTGTATCTGTGAAAGCGAAGTTGGCCACCATGGTTTCGTCGAATAGGGCGTAGTCAACAATGGTGTATGGATTTCGGATACGGTTTTGTAGGTCGGAAATGAAGCTAGTGGCGCTAGGATTGATGTTGATGTAGTAAGAGCCCTCTCCGGTGGCTGGTGTGCTTACGCCGCCTGTTAGGGGCGATGTTTGCCTGTAGTTGCGTGACGCACCTGTGCCATTGTAGGCGAACACGGCGTAGGTGTAGTTGCTAGACGCCACCACACCGCCTTTTTGGTTGAAGCCGTTAGCGCCGCCTACGTAGGCCACCTTGGCGTTTCCTAATTGATCGCCGATGGCATAATTCACGCCATCAACTGGAGAACCGCTTACCGCTGAGCCATTGTCGGAGCGTAGCACCAAATAGCCATCACATGCAGGAAAAGCGGCTGTCCAATTCACGTTATACGACCAAGTGAGAACGTATGATGAACTGAAGTTGGTAGGCTGTGTGGTTGGTTCGCCCGAATTGGTTACCACAGAAACGCTGAATGTGATATTCGGGAACGATGAGTAGCGGTTGTTGCTACGCGTCCATTTGGTGGTGGTGCCGATTTGTGTCAGGATGAAATCCTTGGTACCGGATGTTGAAGTGGCGTTGTAGTAGCCGTTATCGATTTCGGTGGAGAAGTCGCGCGCTGTTTTTCCATTCGTAAGGGTAGAAGGCAGCAGGGAGGTATTCAGGTTTGGACTGCTGCTTACCCATGCCCGGCTGCTGAAACCATAAATGAAGGATGGGCTGGTTGCCGAGCCTTGATAAATGAAAATCTGGTCGCCGGAAGTGGAGAGATCCCAAGTTCCAACCGAGGTTAAGCCAACGGATGTAGGGGTGATGCTGATGCGTGTGCCGGCATTCAAGTTGGCAGGGAAGGTGTAGGTCCAGGTGCCTTCCACATTGGAGAGCGCACTGCCTGTCCAGGCGTTGTCGGTTAAATAGATAACGGTTCCTTGAGCAATAGGTGCCATAGAAACGAGCACTATTTGGTCGGTGTTATCGTTATTGTGGGCGATTACGGCAAGGTCGCCGGTAGTTAGGGTCGTTTGGGCGGATGCTATGAAAGGTAGCATCATTGCCAACCATAGGGCTAAACGTTTCATGTTGCAGCAGTTGTAATGCGTGGCGGGTACAGCAAGGTGCCACGACATTGGTAATCAGCCTGCAAGGTATGGAAAAATGAAGTCTTTTCCGAATTTTTCAGTTCAAGATGCAGAAAAGCGGTTGCTCATGGGATTTGTGTGCACCGTGGGGCTTTCGAGGATATCTATGTGATTCGACCTAGTTAGCGCATTATATGGATGAGGTATCTGGCAGTTTCCTAATTTCACAACCATGAATACCGTTGGAAACCAATGTTAATAGCCAAGGTAATACCCTTTCTTGTTGCGTTTCTTGGAATTGTTTTGCTGGCAATTTATTTGTGGGATAAAGTCCCGGGCAAGGATGTTCTAACCAAGGGATTTGCAGCATCAACTTTTGCACTAGCTTGTTGGATATGCCTGTTTTATCTAGCAGCACTTTTTAAATTGCCGGCTAAATGGGCCCTGTCTTTGGCTTGCATTTTTTTATTGGCATATGCTTTCAAATCAGGTTTCAAAAAACCCCGACTTGCTAAAACAGATTGGTTGTTGATCGGAGTTTGTTCGCTTCCATATTTTTCGGGCTACGTGTTTTCGCAGATGCTTCCAGGGTGCGACATTGCCATGCATGGATATGTAACCAGGTTGATAATGGAGCAACAAGGGTTGCCAGGAACATACAATCCATTGCTTCCGGTTGAACAGTTTGGTTCATATAGTGCAGGGTTCCATTTTATATCGGCTACATGTGCATTGTTCAACCCGGATTGGTTGATGGAGGGCCTTTCAATCGCAACGGCAATTTCATATCTCGTCGCTATTTGTGGTTTAGCTTTTTTCTTGACACTTTTTGCGTCTGCTCGAACGGCCTTTGTGGTTGCCATGGTAGTTTTCTGGTTTCACCGTTCATTGCAATATGTGGTTAACTGGGGAGGCACACCAAGCGTCTTATCCTTGGGCTTGGTTTTTTGCGCCATCGCATTCATCGGTTATGCCTTACGTGAGAGATCTTATTTGTTTTTTATCATGGGAACCGTCTCATGGTGTTCGGCTGTTCTAACACACCTAATTCCTGCTTATACAGGGCTTTATTTGTGTGTGGGACTTGTTGGTTATTGGATTTGGCTTTTTAGGCCATCGTGGATTTTCCTTGTGAAAACTTTGGGAATTGCTGCGTTGGTAGCATCAATTTGTCTGATGCCATTTGTGTTGAGAATGGATGGCAATACATCACCTGAGTTGTCGAAGATGATTTGGAATTGGCAACACCGGATGATGAACTACGTTGGCGGCGGCGATTTTTTTACGAATGCATTTCATTTGCTTGGCGAGTTGAAGTTCGGTTTGTCGGACCTGACCGTAATAGCAGCATCGATCTGTTTAATGTGGATGTTGTTCCGAAAAAGATTCCATGGCTTGGGAATGGTTTTAGGAATAGCCTTGCTGCTTTTCGTTTTGATCATCAATACAGGTTACTGGGTGCTTCCGTTATCAGAGCTTCTGTATCCTGAACGGGTGATGTATTTTTATGTAGTTCCTATGGGAATTTGGATCTGTTTGATGGTTGAGGATATGAAGGTTTATTTTTCAGTGCGGCGGAAAGTCGTGATAACATCTTTGGGCGCTATAGCGCTGGTGGTGGCTTTATACAATTGCTGGGATCGTTATTTGGATGGCATAATAGACAGTAAGCGGAATTATGATTCGGCCATGCGCGAGGGTTTTGAATGGATTGGAAAACATACGGCGTCAGATGCTGTAATCCATGTTGCGTATAATACGGAGGGCATGTGGGTGCCGGCATTGAGCTATCGTGCCACCAATGGAACACATTTGCATTTCATACATCTGGTGGATTCCATTGGTCAAAAGATGTATTTGGCTGAAGTGGATCATTACCGACTTCGACTGAAAGGGGGATTAGATTCAAAGGACACGATTGACACGTTGGCTTACCTGAATGAGTTGGTTTTTCAAAATCCTAGCATGGAGATATTTTTGACTCGCAAAGGCCCTGATCAATAGCGGGAATCTCAACGATTTTTTAAAATCACTGTTTTTCAACAACATACACATTTGCCTTGTCTGTTGCTTAAATCGGATTTTGCTTTATCTTTGCAGTCCCAATTATAGGGATAACCTATTGGTTAGTAGCTGTAATCGGAATCGTTCTCTCCAAACCCACACGTGCTTTAGCTTGGTAGTATATACTACTGGGTGGCTTCAGCGGAAAGGATGCCCTTCTCCTTGTCGAGAACATAGAGAAGGTTATTCCTCCTTAGCTCAGCTGGTTAGAGCACATGACTGTTAATCATGGGGTCCCTGGTTCGAGCCCAGGAGGGGGAGCGGTGCAGCAGAGAGTAAAGTAGTGCAGAGCACACTTTACCCACGCTGCACCGCCCCGAAGTGTAAATCGAGCATTGCGAGATTTTCTACTTCGGTGGCGGTAATTAACCTAAGCCAGAAGTTCGTCAGAGCTTCTGGCTTTTTTCTGAATGCTAATTCGTGCTTTTCAAACACACTTTCCATTATTAAAAGGCATTTCAATGGAACACCCTAAGTATGCTGTTTACGTGCTTTACAGCCAGAAAGACCACTTGTTATATATTGGATATACAGCCAACTTCAAACGAAGGATGGAAGAGCATACCGAAGGCAGAAGCATTAGCACTGCCTGTCGACGACCATTTGTTTGTGTATTCTGTGAATACTACATCTTCAAGATTGATGCTATGCGAAGGGAAAAGTATTTTAAGACCAGTGCAGGTAAGCGGGTACTGCGGTTGATGCTCTCCGACACCTTACGCAATATAGATACGGCCACTACTGAGACTGCGACCTAAATCAAGCATTGCGAGATTTTCTACTTCGGTGGCGGTAATTAACCTAAGCCAGAAGTTCGTTAGAGCTTCTGGCTTTTTTCTGAATGCTAATTCGTGCTTTTCAAATACGCTTTTCATTTATAAAGGCTTTTCAAGGGAACATATCAAGCATGTTATTTACGTGCTAACCAATTGTAGCCGCATTTCAAGCTTGGATACTTGCAATGCCAAACAACGAGTAACGATTTACCATGATTTTTTAGATGGCTTACCTTTGCATTCGATTCGCATAAAAATCGAATTCCGCATCATGAAAAAATTTCTATTCACTATTGCATTTCTCTGCAGCTTATTCCCCGCATCCGCCCAATGGGCGCAACTCCCATCTGGCACATCCACCATGCTGCAATCGGTATATTTCACAGATTCGTTAACGGGTTATGTTACTGGAAACGGAGGCCTGATCCGAAAAACCATCAATGGTGGTCAAAGCTGGACTGCTCAGGTGAGTGGTGTGACCGATGATTTGTTTGAAGTCCATTTTCCGGTTCCCGACACCGGATATGCTGTTGGTTGGAACGGCAAGGCGGTAAAAACCACCAATGGCGGACAAACATGGGATACCCTTTCGACGGGAACAACACTACAGTTTAATTCGATTTTCTTTACGGATGTCAATACGGGTTATGCGGTTGGCGGCTCCGGCTCGCTTAGTATTGAAATGATCAAAAAAACAGTAGACGGCGGACAAACTTGGGTGCAACAAACCAACGGACAATACAAGCAACTGTCGGGTGTACATTTTCCTGCTCCAGATACTGGTTGGGCTGTTGGAAATCAGGGAGTCATTCTTCATACCGTTAACGGAGGCGCCAATTGGACTCCGCAAACCAGCGGAACCACCCAGCTGCTGCGATCCGTTTATTTTATCAATACAAACATCGGTATAGCTGTTGGTGGAAGCGGTACCATCAAGCGTACTGCCGATGGCGGCCAATCCTGGGTTACTATCCCAAGCGGAACTGCGAACACATTGTTTTCTGTGACTTTTATCGATGAACTATACGGTTGCATCGTAGGCGATAACGGATATATATTACGCACAACGAATGGCGGACAAAGCTGGAGTCAACAATCGGGCGTAAATAACACCACATTGCTGTTTGCGAACTTTACATCCGGAAACGCAGGCTATGCAGTAGGGTTTAACGGAACACTGATCAAGACAACACTTACTACAGGTAGTCTCGAAATCAATGAACAAAAACTAAGCATACATCCAAATCCTGTAAGAGACAATATATACCTAAAACTTCCCGACACATTTCATGAGCCAATTGCACTCAACATTTATAATACCCTAGGCAGCTGTGTGCAAACAAATAAATTGAACCCTCCACTCAACGAGCCTCTCAGTATCGAACTTCTACCTCCCGGAGTTTATTTTATAGAGATCAATTCAAGCGGGTATAATATCAAGGAAAAGTTTGTGGTGAATTAAATCCGCGAATATCCGTCAGATCAGCGCTCAACATAGTATTAATCGTTAATCAGTGTTCAAATGCATTTTTCCGTACAGTTATTGTTGCGTCTAAAGTTTTTCGATGTAGTCTTTTGTTGATGATAGCATCACCTGTATTTTAAACGCATACGCATGAAAAAGTCGATTGAAGTTTTTTAGACAAACACATAAAAACACCAGGCAACGCCTGACGGATTAGCAGGAGCACCTTTTTTCATCCCACAAATTGAGCGGTTCAACCCTTTTGAGCTCACAACCGATGTGTGGCAGGCTTGAGCAATAGGATGTTGTAGGTATAAGAGATAAATTGGCTGATGCAAATCATATTCGATTGGCACGAATCGTGTTTTGAACGCGCTGAACTTCTTAAAAACACGATTTATCAAACCTATTAAAATATTATAAATCCAAAGATGCCTCATCGATTAAATAACCTAAAAACCCTTTTTATACTTTTTATCATTTCTATGTCCATGGCATTCAATTCGGCCCATGCGCAGGTGAAGTATGATGGTTATTCTTTCGTGATCGATGGCGTTTTGCTTCTTCAAGACAGTCAGGATACAATGGCTTTTTACTACATGCCAAAGGCCCCTTCGGTATCTTATAAGAGAGACAGCACTCTTGAATTCCTATGTATGAAGTACGTGGGCGAGAACGATCAGCCCAGTGGCGGATTGTTTCACGCCCTATTCGAATTCACGGTTCCCGAAAAAGAACTTAAGGCCATAGAATTAAAGCTCAAGAAAAAATTTCCGGGTGGAAAAATCAAAGGGCAGTTGAGAATTCTTCCCAATTCCGGAGAGAATGGCGAAGACAACAGTCCAGGTTTTGAAGTAATCTCTGCCATTTTACAAAACGGAGGTGAAGGCGGAATGACACGCTCATTAGTGGCCTCCGGCAGCGCTCCATTAACCCCAGGATCCAAAGCCGCGGTAGCCGCATTGCTTGATTCTCGTGGAGCTACTTTGTTATGGGCATCCATGGAGGGTCCAACCTCAGATATTTCCGTTGGAGTGCGCGGTTACTATGAGGCCATACTTCCATCTTTCAACGCGAAGATTGTGATGAACTCAGAGAGTGTCCACAAGGCCTTTAGTGAGAAGCGATACAAATCAACACCGCTCTCACAAACCGATATCCAAAAGGGCATTGATTCCTTGATTAAATCAGGAACCATCAAAGTAGAGATTGTTGACCGGTCCAAAGCATTCAATTTAGATAATGCTGCAATGCAATCGTTGACTGATCTGCTTACCACCAAGGCCATAGACATGATGTTTGTGGGTTATGTTGGTCCGTCTACCACTCCGGGAATGGGTATGGGCGGTATGGGTATGGGCGGAATGGGCATGGGTGGTATGGGGATGGGTATGGGCGGAATGGGTGTGGGCGGAATGGGCATGGGGGGGTTAATGGGAATGTCTTCTGCGCCTATGAATGTAACCCCAGCAGGTATACCTCCGGCGGGTGCTCCAATGGACTTAATGGGCGGACTTGCCGCAGCTGGCGCACTAGGCGCAGCATCCAGTGGAGGCCCTAAGGCGGCAGCAGCGGCGGCAGGTGTAATGGCGGTTCAAACCGGATGGGGAATTGCCAAAGATGTCATGCTTATGTATCAAAAGACGTATACGCTGGTTGATCGAAAAAACATCAGACAAAGCAGTTATACGATTAATTTGTCGAAAGCAAGTTCTATCAAGGTTCCGTTTTATTCTTCAGGCAATATCAGCGGATTTTTCAACCAACTAAAAAACGACAAACGATATTTTCGAATTGTAAACATGAATGACCCTGCTTTTCAGAAGCGGGACATCAATTTTATCATCGACAACGACTATGCAGATGCTTTTAACAGCATCCTGAATTTTGTAAGTATCAATTTCCGTAAATCCTATTCCAACGGACAGGATACGGTTTTTTCCAAAATGACCATCACCAAAAAGGATATGGAATCGGGCAATAATTTCAAAACGGTGATTTATCCACGTTTGGGCGTCGACGGCAAAGAGTGGAATGAATTTGAATATCAGATAAAGTGGAGTATCAAGGGAGAAAGCAATCCTATTTGTTTTCCGGAGGATCCCAACAAATGGATCAAAGCCACCGAACAAGCCATATCGTTGGTGCCGCCTTTCACAAGAGCCGAAATCGATGTGGATGCCAACCGTGAACTTTTTCAGCAGAACGGGTATTTTTCTGCCAACATAAATTTTGCTTCCATTGTTGCAGGCAAGCCGGTTCCCGTAAAGAGGTTGCTATTGCGCTCTATCGATCCCGAGTGGAGTTCAAAATTGGTCGTTTACCATGATGTGGGTCAACCTGTGGTTTTCCAAACAAATTGGTTTGGCACCTCGTCGGAGGACGTTCAAGAAATGCAGGAGCTTATCAACAACTATATCTTTTTGAAGCCACCAGCAGGAAATAATGAGCCCGCTTCCAAGGAGGATTCAAATGCTCAGCCAAGCGAGGCGGCTCCATCCGATTCAAACAAGGTTGAAACATCTGACCCTAATGCACCACCCTCAGAAAACACTCCCACCAACAATCCACAATAAATCATAATGGTCTTTCATCCTCGCATGAGCAATAAAAGCATCCATAAATATTTCTTAAGATACAAATGAAAGGCCTCCTTCACCTGATTCGATTCGCAATAACCCTTGCAATTTTTTCTTTGTTCTTGCCGGTAAACGTGGCCAAAGCCCAGGTAAAGTATGATGGTTACTCATTCGTAATAGACGGGGTTTTGCTGTTACAGGACAGTCAGGATACTACGGCCTTTTTTTACATGCCCAAAGCTCCGGCGGTTGCATACAACAAGGACAGTACGCTGTCATTTTTGTGTATGAAATATGTAGGTGAAAATCAGCAGGCCAGTGGAGGCATTTTTCACGCTTTGTTTGAATTCTCCGTCCCTGAAAAGGATCTCAAAAAAGTTGAAATCAAACTCAAGAAAAAACTTCCGTGGGCAAAAATCAAAGGGCAGTTGAAGATACTTCCCAATTTGGGCCAGGATGGTACAGACAGCAGTCCGGGCTTTGAAGTGATTTCCGCCGTATTGCAAAATGGCGGCGAGGGAGGCATGACCCGTTCCTTGGTGGCATCGGGAAGTGCACCACTTACGCCTGGATCAAAGGCGGCTGTTGCTGCGGTTTTAGACCCCAAAGGCGCTACGCTTTTGTGGGCTTCCTTGGATGGTCCTACATCCGACATATCAGTGGGCGTGCGTGGGTACTATGAAGCCATTTTACCCGCTTTCAATGCTAAAATTGTGATGGACTCTAAAACGGTTCATAAGGCCTTCAGTACAAAAAGATTTCAATCAACCCCTTTAACGCAGTCTGATATTCAACGGGGGATCGACTCTTTGATAAAATCGGGAACCATCAAAGTAGAGATTGTTGACCGTTCAAAAGGGATGGACATCGATAATGCTTCCATGCAAGCATTGACGGATTTGATAACGACGAAGACCATTGATATGATGTTTATGGGCTATGTAGGTCCTTCTAGCGGAATGGGAATGGGTGGAATGGGAATGGGTGGAATGGGTATGGGTGGAATGGGTATGGGTGGAATGGGCATGGGTGGAATGGGTATGG
>JBKDSL010000041.1:0-29149 GCA_046340555.1 Bacteroidota bacterium | reverse complement strand
AGTTATGATTTATGTTAAAACACAAGAAGCAACTAAAAATTAAGCAATTACGTTCGTGGAGTTTTATCATGATTTCATTTGCGTAATCAAATTCCAATATTCTTACTTTTGAACAAACTTAAAACCGTTCTAAAATGAGACCCTATTTATTTGTTTTATTCACCTTTATTTATTTCCATTCTTACTCTCAACCCTTTCAGACGATTGTCACTGAATCGAGCTTCAGTAGTGACGGAATTCTATCTTTAAATTTTTATAACAATATCGATCGTGGATATGGTGTTGCTATCCAACCCGACCAAAAGATAATCATGGTTGGACTGAGCAAAAGGCCTTCATCGGGTTATTTTGAACTTTGCTTTGTACGGTTGAATCCTGATGGTACTCCTGATACAACCTTCAGTTCTGATGGATACCAGTATGTGAGTTTGGGCGATCAGCAATCGATTGGTGGGCAAACGCCAACTGTTAAGTTGGATGGCCAGGGACGGATAGTGGCCGTTAACTCTGGTGCTTTAGTAGGGAATTTCGGTCTAGACATATTTGTTTGTCGTTTGCTGTCTGATGGTTCTATGGACAATTCGTTTGGTGTTTCTGGTATTCAAACGATTGATATGACTGGAGCAAATACCCAACCTGATCTAGGTACTGCATTTGATATTGACAATCATGGTAACATTTACATTGTTGGCGCTTGTCGGGTTGGGTTTTCACCTTTGGATAATGATTTTGCCTTGGTAAAAATCGACTCTACCGGTACATTATCCAATGATTTTGATCAGGATGGAAAAAAATTATACAATCCAACAGGTTTCGCCGAGTTTGCAACGGGTGTTGTTTGTCTTCCAAATGGCAGGTTTGTCTTTGGAGGCAAGGCTGGTGGCAATTCAATGTTGGTCATGATGGATTCTACGGGTGCATTGGATAATTCATTTAATGGAACAGGGGTGGTTACCATTCCTAGTCAGAGCATTGAGAACCCTGTCTTGGCATTGGATTCAAACGGTAGGATTTTGTTTTGTTTGTCTACACCTTCTGGAACGATTCAGGTAAGTCGATATCTTCAAAATGGATCTGCTGATGCTTCTTTTGGTTTTAATTCAAGTTTTGTTTTCAATAATTCCAGTACATCAATTGCTACCTCTATAGGCTTTCAATCCGATCATAAGATAATCGTTGGAGGATATTCCGGAACTTCTACAACCAATGATTTTTTGGTTTTTCGCTTGGATACATCTGGTACTTTGGATCTTAATTTCAATACAACTGGATTCAAAACCCAGCCATTGGCTTCATCTGTTACAGCTGAAGAGGCAAACGGTATGGGTATCATGGGGGACGATAGGATTCTTCTTGCCGGCACCATAGTTTTTAGTTCCGCAATCAATGAGGACGTGGGTATTGTCATGTTAAAGGCTGACAGCATAATACCATCTTCGTTGGCCACGATTAGCAGTATCCCCGTTCAATTATATCCGAACCCATTCGATTCAGATGGTTTCGTTTTGAACTTAACAATGGCTCAGTCCACTGCATTGATCACCCAAATCCATGATGTTTTCGGCCGCTTGGTATTCACTCGAAAAGATGAATTACCTACGGGTTCGCAGCAAATACGTATTAACAATGTAAACCTTTCCAATGGCCTTTATACAGTTTCCTGCACCACGGGAGAAAAAATGATTGGCAAGTTCAAGGTTCTTGCCAAGTGATATTGGTTGAATAGAAAAAGCCTTGTCATGATCATGACAAGGCTTTTTTGTACCCGGGACGGGGGTCGAACCCGTACGGCCTTTCAGGGCCACAGGATTTTAAGTCCTGCGTGTCTACCAATTCCACCACCCAGGCAGTTCCTTTTATGAGGTTTACTGCACTCTTCAAATAAAAAGCCCCTTCGTACTGAAAGGGCTTGGAGCGAAAGACGAGTCTCGAACTCGCGACCTCAACCTTGGCAAGGTTGCGCTCTACCAACTGAGCTACTTTCGCAATTTGAGATTGCAAATCTACATTCAAAAACTTAAAAATCAAAGTGATTAGGAAATCGTGTTGAAACTCTTCTTACTTTTTGATAATCAGCTTTTTAATATCGTTAAGCTTGATCATTGCTTCCACGGGAGTCAATGTATTTAAATCCGTGGCAAGTATTTCTTCGCGGATTGATTCGAGAACAGGATCATCCAATTTGAAAAAACTGAGTTGTAAATTATCGCTCTGCGACTTCATTCGGTTGTTTGATTGAGCACCACCTTCCAGATCCTTGCTTTCCAAGTTTGCTAGAAGTTTTTCAGCCTTTTCAATGATAGCAGACGGCATTCCAGCCATACGGGCAACATGAATCCCGAAGCTGTGTTCCGACCCACCGGGAATTAGTTTCCTGAGAAATAAAATTTTGTTTCCCGACTCTTTTACTGCTACATGGAAGTTATGTATTCGATCCCGGGAGTTCGCGATTTCATTCAATTCATGGTAATGCGTTGCAAACAGGGTTTTTGGCCGAGCAATAGGGTTTTCATGTAAATAATCGGCAATGGCCCAAGCAATACTGATCCCATCGTAGGTGGAAGTACCTCGACCTATTTCATCTAAAATAACCAGGCTTTTATTTGAAATGTTATTGAGGATACTGGAGGTTTCATTCATTTCAACCATGAAGGTGGACTCACCTGATGAAATGTTGTCTGAGGCACCAACCCTGGTAAAAATCTTGTCAACTATTCCAATGGACGCCGCAGATGCAGGAACAAAACAGCCAATTTGCGCCATTAATGTGATCAAAGCGGTTTGTCTGAGTATGGCAGACTTACCCGACATGTTTGGTCCTGTAATGATGATGATTTGCTGGGAATCGGGGTCTAATGCAATATCGTTCGGCACATAGGCCTCACCAGTTGCCATTTGGCGTTCTAATACCGGATGCCTGCCGTTTTTGATATCCAAAACGGTTGACTCATTCAGCTCAGGCTTACAATAGTTGTTTTGGAAGGATGCTGTTGCAAACGATAGCAGGCAATCCAATCGGGCTATGCTTGCCGCATTGCCCTGTACCTGCAACACATAATCAGCAGTCTTTCCAACTAAATCTTGGTATAACTGCTCCTCTAAAAGGGATATTTTATCCTCGGCACCCAGTATGGTGTCTTCATATTCCTTGAGTTCAGAGGTGATGTATCGCTCAGCATTTACGAGGGTTTGTTTCCGGATCCATTCTGTTGGAACTTTGTCTTTATGAGAATTAGTTACTTCGATATAGTATCCGAAAACGTTGTTGAAAGCAATCTTCAATGAAGGGATCCCTGTTCTCTCAGATTCCCTTTTTTGTATGCCTAGCAGATGATCCTTTCCATTCGTGGATATGTTTCTTAGTCGGTCGAGCTCATCGGAAATGCCCGATCTGATCACACCGCCTTTAGCTAGTAGGGCAGGAGGGTCGTCACTCAATGTTTGATCAAGTAACTCTACCAATTCGGGGCACGGGTTTAACCGGTCTGCAATGCGGTCTAGTGCGGGAATGGAGGTTTTATTACACAATGCAATCAATGGGTCAACCATCGTAAGAGCCCTTTTCAGCTGGAGCAATTCCCTAGGAGCTATTTTTCGGATAGCCACTCTGGAAATCATCCGCTCCAAGTCGCCCATCCCTCTGATCAGGTTCGCTGTTTGCTCTGCTTCATCTCGGTTATTGAAAAAATGTTCTACGGTATTTAGCCGCTCTTCGATCCGAGATTTTTCTTTGATGGGCATCAAAATCCATCTGCGAAGCAATCGAGATCCCATGGGGGAGACCGTATGGTCTAGAACTTGAATGAGAGTTTTGGCATTTTCATTTGGAGAGGAAACCAATTCAAGATTTCTTACGGTGAACCTATCCAACCAAACATAAACACCCTCCTCAATTCTAGAAATACTGTTTATGTGGCCTAAACGTTCTTGGTGGTTCTGGTTCAGGTAGTGAAGCGCTGCACCTGATGCGGTAATGGCAAGGTCCAAGTCTTGTATGCCAAATCCTTTCAGTGAAAGCGTTCCGAAATGCTTTAATAATTTCTCCTCTCCGAATTCTTTTGAAAAGGCCCAATCGTCTAAATGATACAAGTAGGCTTTTTCCCCTAATCGATTGGAGTATTCTTTCAGGCTTGATCTGGAAACGATGATTTCCGTTGGAGCGAAGTTTTGTATGATCCGATTGATATGTTCAGAAGAACCTTGAGAGCAGAAGAATTCACCGGTTGATACGTCCAAAAGCGCAATTCCTTCTTCATTTCCAGACCCGAAAATCACGGCCAGAAAGTTATTGCTCTTATGGTCCAGTATCTTGTCTGAGAAGGCCACACCTGGAGTTACGAGCTCCGTTACACCCCGTTTTACAATGGTTTTGGTTGCTTTGGGGTCTTCAAGTTGGTCGCAGATAGCAACTCTTTGTCCGGCTCTAACCAGTTTAGGCAAGTAAGTCTCCAAGGCATGATGTGGGAATCCTGCAAGATCTATGGACGCAGCAGCTCCGTTGGCCCTTTTGGTTAGAACTATTCCCAAAATTGAAGAGGCTTTGACCGCATCATCATTGAAGGTTTCATAAAAATCACCAACCCTGAATAACAGTAAGGCATCTGGATGCTGTGCCTTGATGGTATTGTATTGCTTCATCAAAGGAGTCTCCGAAACCGTAGCTTTACTAGATTGTCCAACAGCTGTTTTCATGATTGCATCAACACCTTTTCTCCAATCGCCAAGTTATCTATTTTTACCTGGATTCTCAAACAACATCTCATGCGTTTCCTCAAAAACTCTGAACTAGGTCGCCCGCAGTTAGATCAATTCAAACAACTGAAAAAAATGCCTGTTACGGTGGTGCTCGATAATATCAGAAGTGGCTCGAATGTGGGGGCTGTATTCAGGACTGCTGATGCTTTTGCAGTTCAAGAGATTCTATTGTGTGGAATAACTGCTTGTCCGCCCGATCGAGAAATTCTTAAAACAGCTCTTGGAGCCACAGAATCGGTTAAATGGCGACATTTCAGCTCCACCCAAGATGCATTAAAAGAATTAAAGGAATCAAGCTATAGAACCTTGGCTATCGAACAGGCCAATACCTCGATTTACTTGAATGAATTCAATTTTGATTTGGAGAACGAGCGTTTGGCCTTGGTTTTTGGAAATGAAGTCAAGGGAGTCGACGATGCACTGATTCCTTTGTTGGATGGATGTTTGGAGATTCCACAATTTGGTACAAAGCATTCTTTGAATGTGAGTGTTTGTGCTGGTGTTGTTCTTTGGGAGTTATTCAGCCAATACAAATAAAAAAGGAGGCCAATTGGCCTCCTTTTAAGATAACTTGTTGTCGGATATTAACGTCCGAAGCTGAAGTCTACACGACGATCCATGGAAGAATTGCTCTTGTCGGCAATCGGCTCTTTTGAACCTTTGGCTTCAGTAGTTATGCGAGACGCATCAATGCCGTAAACTTTAACCAGATGGGCTTTCACCGCATCAGCACGACGTTGAGCCAATTTCATATTTGCGGATTCAGAACCGGTCCTATCTGCATTACCTGTGATTACCACCTTTAATGAAGGTTTCGATTTCATAGCTCTGGCTACAATCAAAATGCGGTCCTTATAAACTTGCTTGATTTCAGTGGAGTTGACATCGAAGAATACTGAAGGAAGATATGAAGCACCTGCTGCTCCAGCCAATCCTGCTGCACCTGCAGCTCCAGCCGAACCCGAAGTGCCATCAGCACCTCCACCCAAAATGGCTTTCTCTATAGACGAACCTTGGAAGTTTACAAGGCTTCCAGTTGGAGTGTTCGGCTCCAAATCTTTTCCGTCTGCAACACCATCACCATCCGTGTCAATTTCAATACCGTTTTCATTGACTTTTGAGCCACGCTGACTGAATGGGTCTCCATCTTTGTGGTCAGCAATACCATCGCCATCGGTATCGATAGCTGTTCCGTCGCCATATACTTTAATACCCTCTTCAGTGGAGTTGTCTTTATCGAATATGTCTGAAACACCGTCTTTGTCTTTATCTCCACTCAGCAAATCAACGCGATCTTTGACATCAGCCAGGTCATTATAAACAACTTCCATAGGATTGACCCACTCAAGAGCTTTGTTGTTCTTGCCGAAGGTGTAATTAGCTCCCAGCTTGACGAACATATAGGCATCATTTTCAGTCAGAGGCTTATCTACCAAATCCAAATTGTCGGTAAACAACTTGCGATAATCTGCGCTCAGTGAAACATCCACCTTTCCAACTTGATATTTGAAACCAATTCCAAATGGGATGTTGATGGTGGATTTTGATCCGGTTTTCAAGGAAACAGATGAATCAGGTAAATTGTCAACCAATCCGGTCAACTCGGTATCGTACTTGGTGAAACCAGCACCCAATGACATGAAAAGGTGAAAGCGTTTGTCGCGCTTAAGGTGTGAAATGTTACCGAAGGTATAAACACCTTCTAGAGCTACATCCATAATTGGGGAACTTATTTCAGTGCTGTATACTTTAAGTGTACCGAATTCATCAGTTTCGACCTTCTCATAACTTGGGCCTGACTCTAATTTTCCAAACATACCACTGAGACGTAAACCTACAGAGTGGGTGAGCTGCTTGTTTATTTGAACACCGAATGCTGGTAAGAATTTTAATCCGGAAACCGCCTTATCCTCGTTGGTTGTATCCTTAACATCTCCAAAGAAAAAGGGAGTTCCAAATGATAAACCAACAGACCAAGTGTCATAAGTCTTGGCAGATGGAAGTCCGTATTTACCTGAACCCTGACCATTTGCTGCAACCACAAATGCAAGCATCAGAACAGGCAATGTAACGAATGATTTGATTTTCATGATAGGTTGTTTTTGAACCGATTTGATTTTGCGCAATAATAAACAATTGTTTGAAACTGAAGCCATAATGATGGTAAAGATTTTCACATGGCTATGTTAAAAGTGATTTCTCTGATAATTTGATTTAGATGATCTGTATTATTAACAAAGTCTAAATCAGACGATTTGATAATCAGGGCTTTTTGACTTTTTATAGTATTAATTCTACCCTGATAAGCTTCGGAAATCTTGTTAAGATAGGTAGTTCCAATGGTCTGCTCATACGAGCGGCCTCTCAGGGAAATGTTACTTTCTAATCTTTCTATATCACTGTTCAGAAAAACAACCAAATCGGGATTTGGCAGTTTCTCTGCCATCATATCATAAAACGTTGAGAAAAGTTCAAACTCCAATGGGGGAAGATTAACTGATGCAAAAATCTTGCACTTCTCAAAATGGTAGTCTGCTATAATGAATTGATTTTCAATTTTATTAAATACATTATTCATTTGGTGGAAACGTGCTGCCAGGAATGAAAGCTCTAGTGGGAAGGCAAATTTCTCTGGATTTTCATAAAACCTAGGCAGAAATGAATTTTCTGCAAATTCTTCCAACATGGGCGATGCCCCTAATCTCTCGCAAAGCAAATGGACCAAAGAGGTTTTACCCGCACCTATATTACCCTCAACTACAATATACATTTTGTTAAATTTTGCTTTTTGATATATACGGATGGTTCATCTGGATCCATGCATTCATCCAGAAGATCCGACATTTTCTTGCTTAGAATCGGGTGTATGAAATCGGGATAAAGCTCACATAAAGGTACCAGGTTGAACCTCCTTTGATGCATTCGGGGATGTGGAATGGTTAGCTTTTGGTTGTGAATCACTAATGAGTCGAAGAACAAAATGTCAATATCCAGGCTTCTTGGGCCGTTTTCAAAAACCTTGTTTTTGCCGTGGAGAAGTTCGGTTTTGAGACAGCATTCGTGAAATTCAAACAAATCCATGTTCGTTTCCAATACAAGTAGTTGGTTTAAAAAATCCCTCTGGTCAAAGTATCCCCATGGTTTAGTACGGTAAATTGAAGAAGCCGATATAAGATTAATGTTATTTAGTACCAAAGTACGTATTGTACTTTCGAAAACGCACACGGTATCGCCTACGTTTCCACCCAACATGATTATGGCTCGGTGTTGATTTTTCATGAGTCGGTACAAAATTACCAACTACCGAACAAGAATTCTGATTTATTACGAAATTTGAAAGTTAAATAACCATCATCCCCGAAATCCAATGAAGCAATTTCTAAAGACTGTTTTGGCCTCCATGCTTGGAGTGTTTTTGAGCACTATTCTACTTTTTTTCTTTTTTATTCTGCTAATTGTGGGTCTGGCCTCCACGATTGACTCTCCGAAGACAGGGTCAGCTGAAAAGGGTACGATCCTACACCTGAATTTAACTGAAGAAATATCCGAAAGGGCATCCGATAATCCTTTTGCGAATCTGAATCCGATGTCATTAGAGGTCGGCAAAGGTTTGGGATTGGATCGTATTCTGGAATGCTTGGAAAAGGCATCAAGAGACCCGAATGTGAGGGGTATTTACTTGGAAGTTCCATCTGTCAATGGCGGTATGGCTTCAATGGAGGAGATTCGAAACGGTCTTAATGCATTTAAAAAGTCTGGAAAATTCATTTATGCTTACGCGGATGTCTATTCGCAAGGAGGCTATTATCTCGCATCCACTGCTGACCAAGTGTGGATGAATCCTGAAGGGATGCTCGACATGCGTGGTATGTCGGCCTCCATACCGTTTTTCAAAGGGACCCTTGAGAAGTTGGAAGTCAAGCCTGAAATCATCCGACATGGTAAATTCAAAAGTGCTGTAGAGCCTTTCATCCTCGACAAAATGAGCGATGAGAATCGCGCACAAACAGCAGAGTATGTTGACGACCTATGGTCGCATTACCTGGTCAAAGTCGGCGAATCACGTAAAATCCCAGCAGATTCTTTGAAATCATATGCTGCCAACTTTCGTATTCGAACCGCGTCAGATGCTGTTGAAATGGGATTGGTTGACACATTAGCATACATGGATGTTTTCTTGAAACAGCTTTGTGAAAAAACAGGTAAAAGCGATGAGGAGGATTTGGAGTTGGTTGGACTATCCAAATATTATGATTTTGCAGACCCAGGTCCTGAAAAGGAGCCAACCCGCGATAAGATTGCTGTTATTTATGCAGTAGGTGATATTGTTTCAGGAAAAGGCAATGAGTCTGAAATAGGTTCGGAAAGCCTATCCAAAACCATTCGTGATGTACGCAACGATGATAAGGTTAAGGCAGTGGTTTTGCGTGTAAATTCTCCGGGCGGCGACGCCTTGGCATCTGATATTATTTGGCGCGAAATGGAGTTGTGCCGTAAATCCAAGCCTGTAATTGTTTCGATGGGTGATGTGGCCGCATCGGGTGGTTATTATATCAGCTGCAATGCTGACTCGATTTTCGCACAACCCAATACCATCACTGGCTCCATCGGGGTATTCGGCCTGATGTTTAACATTCAAGACATGTTGAAGAATAAATTGGGTGTAACATACGATTCATACAATACTGGAAGTTATGCTGATTTGGGTTCGATGACAAGACCAATGACTGATTCAGAGCGGTCAATCATGCAGTCGTTTGTCGAGCAAACATATGCAACTTTCACTGGTCGGGTTTCTGCTGGACGTTCCATGTCGGTGGCCCAAGTTGATTCAATAGGGCAAGGCAGGGTTTGGTCGGGAATTGATGCCCGCAGGCTTGGATTAGTTGACGCATTAGGTGGAATCAATGAGGCGATTTTGGCCGCTGCTAAAAAGGCGGGACTGAAAAATTATCGTGTAGCTGATTACCCCAAGCAAAAGGATCCTATTAAGGCTTTGTTGGACGACATTTCAGGTGAATCTGCAGTCAATGCATTCGAAAAACGATTCGAAACCGGCGCTCAGTATTTGCAAACCATCGAACGTGTCAAGAAAATGAAAGGTATTCAGGCACGTTTCATCTTTGATCGGATCAGTTACTGATCTTATTAAAATCATGCACAACAAAGCCATCTCCAATTTATTGGAGGAAACAGCTGATTTGCTCGACCTGCACCAGGAAAACGAGTTTAGATCAAAAGCCATACGCTCATCTGCTTTTGCAATATCTAAAATTGAAAAGGGGTTATGCGGATTGTCATTGGATGATATAGCCTCTTTCAAGGGGGTTGGTAAAAGCACCGCGGCTAAAATATTGGAGATTTGTGCCAATGCCGACTTCCAAGAACATATGGATTTGATTTCTAAAACACCTGCTGGTATTTTAGAGCTTTTTGAAATCAAAGGACTTGGTCCCAAAAAAATCGCATTGTTATGGAAAGGCTTGGGAGTAGAGTCTCCAGGTGAATTGTTATATGCTTGTAACGAGAACAGGTTGGTTTCCGTAAAGGGCTTCGGTGAAAAAACCCAATCGGAAATAAAGAAAAACCTGGAGTTCAAAGCATCTCAAAAAGGATTTTTTCATTATGCCAAGGCTGAAGCATACGCTGAACGATTCATTTCGGTTTTGAAATCAACATCCTTTAATTATGGCCTTTCATTCGTTGGAGAATCAAGGCGCAAATGTGAAGTTGTAAAACAAATTGATTTGTTTACCTGTGCCACATTCGATGCGGTTTTTGCTATAAATGAAAAGCTTATTGATGCCGGCTTTCAGTTTTTGCAGAATGAAAGTTGCAAAACGACATTCAACTCATCGGGTGGGCCCGATTTGGTAATTCATCATGAAAGTGGCAACTCTGTTTGGCAAATTTTCAAGTTAACAGGTCCTGAACCGCATGTGAATGAAGTTCAGTCGAGGCTCAAAATTGAAAATCCGGAGAATCAAGATTGGGAAAACGAAAGGGCTATCTACAAGGCTGCTGGCTTGGATTACATAGAGCCCGAAATGCGCGATTTGCAAGGTTTTGTTTCTACATCTTGGACTATTGTTACAAATGATGACTTGAAAGGTTGTCTGCACAATCATAGTACTTACAGCGACGGGGCATCTACCTTGAAAGAAATGGCGAATGCCTGCAAATCATTAGGGCTTCAATATTTTGCTATATGCGATCATAGTAAATCTGCCTTTTATGCTGGCGGATTAAGGGAAGAAGATATAAACCGCCAACATCTTGAAATAGACCAATTGAATAAGGAATTAAATCCTTTTGTGATATTCAAGGGAATAGAGTCCGACATACTTCCTGATGGAAGTTTAGACTACTCCAATGACGTGCTAGCCACGTTTGATGTTGTGGTGGCTTCTATTCATTCTGGTTTGAAAATGGATGAGGAAAAAGCTACCGCAAGAATCATTAAGGCAATAGAAAATCCTTATACCACCATACTGGGACACCCTACTGGCAGGTTATTGCTTTCCAGACTAGGATATCCTTTGGATCATGGAAAAGTTATTGACGCATGCGCTGCGAATGGTGTTGCCATTGAATTGAATGCCCATCCATATCGCCTGGACCTCGATTGGCGATGGCTTAACACCGCAATAGAAAAGGGCGTATTGATCTCCATAAATCCTGATGCGCACCATACAGATGGCTTAAGTGATATGCGTTTTGGAGTAAATGTTGCGAGAAAAGCGGGTATTGGACCACATCATGTGTTAAACGCCATGGACTTGATTACTTTTACTTCTTGGCTTTCCAGTCGAAAAAAGTCCTGATTTGCTTAAATTATTGATAACTTAGGGTTCTGCCATTATGCCGATAGTAAACTCCATAGTCTCATGGATAATGAAGCAGCGGATCCACCAAATCGAGCTGTTCGTCAAATACCCATGCGAAGTCCAAGAAGATTGGTTCAAAAAGCTGATTGAATCCGGACGGTTCAGCGAGTGGGGTAGGGTGCATGATTATGCGGGAATCAACAATCTCGCTGATTTCAGAAGCCGGGTGCCCATACAGGATTATGAATCTCTGAAGCCATGGATCAATAGACTCAGGTCAGGTGAACAACGTTTGTTGTGGAATACAGAAACCAAGTGGTTCGCAAAATCCTCTGGCACTACCAGTGATAAAAGTAAATTCATTCCTGTAACAGAGGAATCCCTTGAAGAATGTCATTTCAAAGGCGGAAAGGACCTTTTATCCATTTATTGCAATAATCACCCTGACACGGGGCTTTTCAATGGTAAATTATTGTCTCTTGGCGGTAGCCATGAAGCCGGTTCGTATGACAATGATACGTTCTATGGTGATTTGTCTGCCATACTCATACAAAACCTTCCTTTGTGGGTTCAGCTTTTTCGTACTCCCGATATTTCCATCGCTTTGATGGGCGAATGGGAGTCGAAAATCGAGCAAATCGCTTTGACCACCATTAATGAAGATGTAACCAACATTGCTGGAGTTCCTTCTTGGACGCTTGTCTTGTTGAATCGGATTTTGGATATAACAGGAAAGAATAATATCTCTGAAGTATGGCCTAATCTAGAACTCTTTGCCCATGGTGCGGTAAGCTTTGATCCCTACAGGAAGCAATTCAATGATCTTATTCCCAATCCAAGGATGAATTTTTATGAGACGTACAATGCTTCCGAAGGTTTTTTTGGTATTCAAGATCGCCATGGATCTGATGAAATGTTGCTCATGTTAGACTATGGGATATTTTATGAGTTCATCCCTATGGAGGAAATTGAATCTGAAAACCCGAAAGTTTTGACGCTACAAGAAGTTGAGACGGGAAGGAACTATGCAGTGGTTATTTCAACCAATGGCGGACTATGGCGTTATAAAATCGGGGATACGGTAACATTCACATCGAAATTTCCATTCAGGATACGCATTACCGGAAGAACAGCCCACTTTATCAATGCTTTTGGCGAAGAGCTGATTGTGGACAATGCAGAAAAGGCTGTTTCAGCAGCTGCTCTTAGGACATCATGTGTTGTAAAAGATTACACAGCTTGTCCTGTTTATCATTCTGGTAAAATATCCGGAGCACATGAGTGGTTGATTGAATTTGAGACTCCTCCTTTGAATTTGGATCAGTTTGTATCTGTTTTGGATGAGGAATTGAAGATGCGAAATTCCGATTATGAAGCTAAACGCCACAAGAACATGGTGCTGGGTATGCCCATTGTGCGAGCATTGGTAACTGGAACCTTTTATGGTTGGATGAAGAGCCGCGAAAAACTAGGTGGACAGCATAAGGTCCCCAGGTTATCTAACAATCGGACCATTGTGGAATCCATATTGTCCACGGTCAATCAACTCCAGTCGATATGAGTTTTCGCTATTTAACGATTACGATTGCGATCTGTTTGATAGGTTTTAATTCGTTTTCCCAAGTTCCCAACTTCTCCTACACACTTCCACCTGGAACCACCAATTGGGAGGTTGATGCCTTAGGTAATTTGTATGTTTTTAATTCATTTGATTTAAGTCGTATTGGGATTGATGGTTCAATTAGCCAGACATTTAGCTCTAGAGATTTTGGTTATATCGGTGGCATTGACGTATCGGATGCATTCAGCCCCTTACTCACATATCCTGCTTTCAATAAAGTGATTGAACTTGACAATTCATTTGCGATAAAATCAAATTGGTCCCCATCTGCCACTAACGGAACGGGCGACTTAAAGATGTGCCGGGCGCCTGGTAACGGTTATTGGTCCTATGATAGGTTGAATGCATGGCCCGTTTTGTTTGATCAAAGCGGAAGAATTATAGCCCAAGGGACGGATATTACCGCCTTTTTAGATGAAGACGCTGAGATAAGTAAGATTAATGCTTCAGATGACAATCTGGTTTTTTCTAGAGTTGGTTTAGGTCTTTTCGTTTTTGACCGATTTGGAACATTTATTTACCACATTCCTGGAGAAAATGTGGTTTTTGCTGGTTTTTCAGGTTCCGATATTTTTTATTTCCAGGGAGGAAAACTTTACAAAAGGGAGCCGAAAAAACCAATAGAATCAGTAGTTGTCAGCTTTTCCGAATCCAATATTCCTGACGATTGTAAAGTGAATAATGGACGGATTTACATCAGAAAGGGTTCGGTGGTTTCCATGTATGTGCCTTGATTTGTTTTTTATTCCTATTTTAGCACTCCCCTTCTAAAGTTACTTGATCATGCATATTGCGATTGCTGGAAACATCGGTTCCGGAAAAACAACTCTGACCACGCTTTTATCCAAACAATTCAAATGGGAGCCGCATTATGAAGATGTGGATGACAACCCTTATTTGAATGATTTTTATGAGGACATGCAGCGATGGTCCTTTAACCTTCAGATTTACTTCTTGAACTCCAGGTTCAATCAAGTGGCGCGAATCATGAAGTCCGGTAAAACCATCATTCAGGATCGTACCATATACGAGGATGCATACATTTTCGCACCAAACCTGCACGCAATGGGTTTAATGACCACTCGCGACTTCAATAACTACCAAGACCTTTTCAAATTGATGACCGAATTCATCAAGCCACCTGATTTGCTTGTTTACCTCAGAGGGTCAGTGCCATCCTTGGTAAGGCAAATTGAGAAACGCGGCAGGGCTTACGAAAACTCAATTCGCATCGATTATTTAAAGAGGTTAAACGAGCGTTACGAGGCTTGGATTTCCGGCTACGAACATGGTAAAATGTTGGTGGTGGATATTGACGAAATCAATTTCGCAGATAATCCGGAACATTTAGGTATGATCGTTAATCGAGTTAATGCCGAGCTTAACGGATTGTTTTAATCTATGATGGTGAACTTGCTAATCACCGCCTTTTCTATATCATTTAGGTAAAGCAAATAGCACCCTGCTTGTAAATTTTCAACGCTTATCGCGAAGGAAGTACCATTAGATGATGCTACACTTCCAGCGTCTAGTATAACTCCACGCAAATCGGAGATTCGGTAAATCATCGTTGTTTTTGAAGAAAAACCACTTGGAATTTTTATGTTCAATATGTCTTGTGTGGGATTGGGATATGTAATGGCTTCGGCATTGTTGTACAATGCTTCTGTTAGGGAAGTGGTTACTGGGAACTCGCATAATTTGGCTAGCCAATAATCCCCATCACCTCTGGTGAATTGGCTCTTATATCCTCCTGTGTCGGCCAATGTGTAGTTTAAAGTCACTATGCATCCGTTTGAAAGCTCCAGTGCAGTACCTTCCTCATCGTGACCGTTTGAAAAAATAGTTTTATCCCATATCGGCAATCCCAATGTGTCTGTCTTTACTACCCATGTTTGTTCTATACCTAAATTGTTTTCTGTCTTATTTCCACTGATTGGTGAGTATGACTCTCCGCTCAAGATGAAACCTCCGTCTATCGATTCATCTATTCGGCTCAAGTCTTCGGTTTCTGTTCCTCCAATGGTTCTGTCCCATATCTTGTTTCCTGAATCATCAATTTTAACAATCCATCGATCGCTGCTTGATGGGGTAGGGTCGTGGTTGGGTTCTGATTTGTCGCCCGTGTTTTCAGAGAAGGATTGCCCTGCTAGAACATAACCACCGTCACTAGTTGCAGTCATGTCAAACAACCAATCGGTGTAATTTCCTCCAAAAGTGCGTTCCCACAGCAGATTGCCAGCCAAGTCAATCCTAACCACCCAATAATCCCATTGTCCTTGACAAAATTGGGATTTATCACCCCCTGCTAGCGATTGGGAGTAACCGCCTATTAAAATGCCTCCATTTGCGTTTATTACGATACTGGTTGCGAAGTCGTCATCAGTTCCACCATATCTCTTATCCCAAACCTTGTTGCCAAGAGAATCAATCCGAACTATCCAGTAGTCCCAAGATCCCTGACTGGTTTGTGTTTTATCACCGCTTATACCTGAAAAGGATGCGCCAGCCAACATATAACCTTTGTCTGAAGTCTGCACAACACCTCCCAAAAGCTCCAGAGAAGTTCCTCCAAAACGCTTGTCCCACTGTTTGACGCCATTGGAATTGGCCTTTAAGATCCAGTAGTCGTAAGTTTGTTGGTTGATATCCCAATTAGGTTGGGACTTATCGCCACTTGCTCCGGAAAAAGAGTTTCCAGCCAACAGGAACCCGCCGTCTAAGGTGGGTAACATTTCAACTAATATTTCCGAGTTGACTCCACCATATCTTTTATCCCACAATTTTGATCCAAGGCTATCTAGCCGTAGTACCCAAAAGTCGGACCCAACCAATCCCGGATCCCAGTTTGGTTGTGTTTTGTCGCCCGAAACACCGGATACAGATGTTCCTCCAACTAAGAAACCGCCATCTGCTGTTTGTTCAAAAGACGTTGGTGAATCATCCTTACTCCCACCATATCTAAAATCCCAGTGTTTATAGGTAGGCTGGGAAAAACCGTAATGTGGTAATACCGAAAGAAGACTGAATAAAGTCAGTGATAGTAAAATGAATCTCATTTACTGAGTTATGTTATTAATGCTAAAATAAATAATTTAGTTTTCAAATGGTTGCGTGTTTTAAAACATTTCATTTAGGAAATGGTTTTTAGGGTCTAGGATATTTGCTATATTGCAGGCACAATTCGGAAAATCTTGTAAATTTCTTTTTGATTATGATTGAGATGGCTAAAAAAGTCAAGTATGAACTTGAATTCGAAATGCATTGTACACCCAGGATTCTTTTTGGTTTTTTGTCCAACCCTTCTGGATTATCTGAATGGTTTGCAGATAACGTTTCCTTCAAGGATGGTGTCTATACTTTCGAGTGGGATGGCGTAGAATCAAAAGCTGTTATCGACTACAAGAAGGATAATCAAATGGTGCGTTTCAAATGGCTTGATGACAGCGAGAATACTTTTTTTCAGTTTGAAATCCGAACCGATGAATTAACTTCTGATGTGGCACTATTGATTACCGACCATTGTGTGCCAGAAGATCTTAAAGAGGCACGTTTACTTTGGGATGCACAGTTGCATAACTTGAAGCAGATCATAGGTACCTGATCAATTCGTTTTTTGGATAGATCATTTTTTGATTATAGTGTGAATCTCCTTAACGAACTGTATCGATTTTTCATTGCTGGAAATCCATTCATCAGGTTTTGAAAAAACGGATATTCTCAAGTGTTTAAGAGCTTTTAAATCAGTATCAGTTACTTGACGAACGGGTTTGTAAACAGACGGGTCGTTATGATGTATGAAAGGATTATCTCCAGTCAAGATCATCATTCCGGGATTCATCAAGCCTGAAATTGCATCATGTTCAACTAGCTCTAAAAATTTTCCGGATACATGGAAGGAGGATGAGATATTGAGTCCCCAAAGAAAAATGTGTCTAAATGCGAATATTTCAGTTCCAGAAAAATAAGCTGGCGCGTCCAAAACTACCCATGGAGCACCAAGATAATTTTCACCTTGGCTGATTTTTCCTCTTTTATTGGACTCGGATGGAAGATTGGGCAGATCAAGTTTATATACAGCCTCTTCCAGTCGTACAAATTGGGCTTTAATTTTGTCCAAAACCGCTGCCTTGCGTATGAAAAAGGATTTATCACAAACTAATTCTAGCTCGGATTGGGACAGATCGAATTTGCTATCTTTATGGTCCATATTTAGTTACAGCAAAAGGGTAAGGAACACTAATGCCAAACAAGCGGTTTTTACAATTATAAACCTATCCTGATAAGGAATTGAATAAGTTATCAAAATTACTGGTTAAGTCGTTCCTCGGACCTTTTGCAGCCACATTTTTCGTGGTGCTTTTCATGTTATTGATGCAGTTTTTATGGAAGTATATTGATGACCTGGTAGGAAAGGGCTTGGAATGGTATGTGATTGCGGAGCTTTTGTTTTATGCCACAGCTACTTTGGTTCCACTGGCACTTCCATTGGCCATTCTTGTTTCTTCCATCATGACTTTGGGTAACCTGGCTGAGCATTACGAGATTGTTGCTGCCAAGTCTGCTGGTATATCACTGCAGCGGTTGTTGAAGCCTATGTTCTTCATGGCAATATTCATAAGCATGATGGCCTTTTTCTTTTCCAACTACATGCTTCCATACACAAACTTGAAGATGGGGTCATTGCTCTATGACGTAAGGCAGCAAAAACCCGCTTTTTATATTAACGAAGGTTTGTTTTACAATGGCATTGATGGTTACTCAATAAAAGTTGGCAGTAAGGAAAAGGATAATTCAACGCTGAGCAATATCATGATATATGACCATTCTTCCATGAATGGGAATACAAAAGTCGTTGTCGCAAAAAAAGGATTTATGCGTATGTCTGATGACGAGAAATTTCTGCTTGTTGATTTGGAGGACGGTTATGCATATGATGAACAGGCTGGAAAGAACAACCTACAGCCCACGAAATCTCAGCAGCTTTTACGGACCAAATTCAAGACATATGGATTTCGTTTTGATTTGTCATCGTTCAAACTTTCAAGAACAAATGAGGACCTGTTTAAAGACAATTTTCAGATGTTGAACCTTGTTCAGTTGGAAAACTCTATTGATAGTTTTGACGTTGAACTTTCAAAGCGAATCGATGAGAGTGCGAAATCCGGCAAAAGTTATTTGATGACTTACAGGGAATCCTTGTTGTCAAATTTGAACGCCGATACCACTGATTTGATCAAGATAAATGGAAATAACAGCGAAATGGTATACGAAAACGCTATTGGACAGGCTCGAAACCTTAAATCTTATTTTTCAAGTATCGCTGAAGAAATTGATTCACGACAAGAGTTGAAATCTAGATTTGCAATAGAATGGCATAGGAAGTTCACTTTGTCTATAGCGTGTTTCATACTTTTCCTTATTGGAGCTCCTTTGGGAGCCATTATTCGAAAAGGCGGCATCGGTCTTCCTGTGGTCATTTCAGTCGCTTTTTTCCTGTTGTTCCATATAATTTCCATTACTGGTGAAAAGTTTGTTAGAGAGGGCGTGTTGCAGCCAGTTGTTGGAATGTGGATTGCTTCTGCGGTATTACTACCCATCGGAGCAATATTGCTCTATAAAGCCACCTACGAAAGTGTGATATTCGATGCCGATTTTTATATGAGGATGTTCAAGCGCTTCCGCAAAAGCAAGAAATGAGAATCCTACAGCTTTGCCTTCGTTCTCCTTATCCACCTCGTGATGGTGGTGCAATAGCAATGGACCGACTTGCCTCATCATTGGTTAATGCGAATTGCAAAGTGGATGTACTTGCTTTCAATACCGTAAAGCACCATATTGATTATGACGCCATACCAGATAAATACAAAGGTGTTTTCAACCCTCAATTCGTTGAGCTAAATGCATCCTTGAATGTTTTGGATGCATTAATAAATCTGATCAATGGAAAATCTTATAATATCACGCGCTTTGATAGCCCGTTGATGCACCAAAAGTTGTGTTCGATTCTTACTTCTAGCGATTATGACTACGTACTGATTGAAAGCCTTTTCATGATGCCATATGTTGAAACTATTCGGCGTTACAGTAAAGCTGTCATAATCTACCGCGCACATAACATTGAAAATTTGATTTGGAAACGTTTGGCCAATCAATCTGGATTCATATTAAAAAAATGGTATCTAAAGTTGTTGGCTGATCGATTGGGATGTTATGAACAAGAAGTCTTTAATCAAGTTGACGCAATTATTCCTTTGACTGCGCAGGATGAGTCATGGTTCAAGGCTAATGGTTATACAGGTCCCTTGCACATTATTCCAGTTGGTGTTGCTTTAGAAGATTATGTAATTCAAGATGAATTGCCGGATTCGAAAAATGCTTTCCATTTAGGCTCGATGGATTGGATGCCCAATGTTGAAGGAGTTGAATGGCTATTGGATCATGTTTGGCCTAAGGTTATTAAACAAGTTCCATCGGCAAAACTTTATCTAGCCGGTAAAGGAATGCCTAAGTCAATTTTCAACCGAGCCTCTGACAATATCTTGGTTTCTGAATATGTGGATGACTTGTTGCAATTTTTTAATGGCAAACAGTTGATGTTGGTTCCATTGTTCTCAGGAAGTGGAATGAGGGTGAAAATCATTGAAGGAATGGCAGCTGGTCGGACTATTGTTTCTACTTCTGTTGGTGCCGAAGGAATTGAATATACCGATAACTTAAATATCCTGATTGCTGACAGTGTCGATAAATTTGCTGATCATATCGTACATTGTTTACAAGATTCCAATTTCGCTAAAGGAATTGGATCTGAAGCGCATCGCCTGGTCAGTTCAAAATACGATTCGGATAGGCTCGGAAAAGAGCTCCAGGATTTCATGTTGAATATATTGAAAGCCTAATAATGAAAACCGTTTTCATTACATCCAGGTTTCCATATCCTCTTGAGAAAGGGGATAAATTGCGAGCCTACCAACAAATCAGGCAGCTGGCAAGTCGTGGTCACGAAGTGTATTTGTTTGCTGTGTCAGACGTAAATGTTTCAGCATCAAGTAAAGAAGCATTACATCCATTTTGTAAGTCGATCGATATATTCAATATTTCAAAGTTCAATGTGCTTAAGAACTTGGTTAAGGCTTATGTAAGTGGTGCATCAGTGCAATCATTTTACTTTTATTCCCATGAATTCCACAAGACCTTAATTGAAAAGATTAAGTCCATCAATCCAGATGTTGTTTATTTGCAATTGGTGCGTACGGTGCGTTATGCAGAAGGCTTGGAGCAGTTTCCTTTGGTGTTGGATTTTCAAGATGCTTTTTCACTAGGAATGCAGCAACGGGTTAAACAAGAAGGTGGTGTATTAAAACGAATATTTTTACGAGAATCAAAGCTGCTGGAAGTTTTCGAAAGGAATTGTTTGGATGGTCTTGACGCCTTCTCCATCATCAGCGAAAGTGACAAGAAACATATCGATCCTGATAATCCTAATCGTATAAAGGTTATTCCAAACGCGGTTGACTTGTCGTTTTTCAAACCAACTTCAATTCCTAAATCTTTCGACCTGCTTTTCGTTGGCAATATGGGATACAAACCCAATATCGAAGCAGCTAGATACTTGGTTAATGAAATTATGCCGTTGATTTGGAGACAGCTACCTCAAACCACATTGTTGCTAGCTGGCGCCAATCCAAGTAAGCTGGTTAAGTCCTTTGAATCCGAACGTGTCAAAATTAGCGGATGGGTTGATGATATCCGTACATGTTATAACCAATCAAAAGTGTTTGTTGCACCAATGGTATCTGGAACAGGATTGCAAAATAAAATTTTGGAAGCCTTAGCCATGGGACTTCCATCCGTTACAACACCAATCAGTGCAAAACCTTTAGCGCCCGGTTATGAGAATTATGTAATGGTCGGAAATACACCAGAAGAATTATCAAATCTTATCATTCGATTGCTAGATGAATATGAATCTGGAATTTCAAATGATAATCACCCTAGGGAATATATAGCCAATCATTATGATGCAAACAAGATTGGTCTTGAGTTGGAGCAACTACTCCTTGTTGCAATTGCAAACAAATAAAAAAGAAAGTCGAGACCTTACGGGATCTCGACCTCTTTTTTTTGATCCACCGTCCGATCCGGAGACCTTACAGGGTCAACGTGGAATGGTGATCATCTGAACTAACCAATAAACCAAATCTGCTTTTTCAACGCGTGATTTTTTCAAAGGTTACAGGTGTTGGATACATGTAACTTACGTATCCATACACCTGCATTTAACCTTTATCAAACCATAACAACCATTTCAAATTATTTGACAATTAACCATATAGGTGGATAATTGTATATGGGTGCAATTTAGTTGTGAACCTAAAATGGATGGGATTTAAGATTATTGAATCGTTCTTTTGTAAGATGATCTAGCTTTTAGTACCCAATAGCAGAATTAATGATTTCAATATCAGTAGGTTGTGTTTTTTGTTGTAATTGTTGTTGAATATATATCTGGTAAGATTTTGTTACCAAGTAATCAAAACAGGCATTTCAAGTGTTGGATACTACAAACAATAAGGCTTTCCCAATGATTAACTTTGTAAATCTTTTCCAAACACAATGACCGCTAACAGAAAATTGAATCGTATTGAGGACGCCTTGTTAGACATCAAGGCAGGTAAATTGGTTATTGTGGTTGATGATGAGGATCGCGAAAACGAAGGTGACTTCATTGCCGCCTCAAGATGTGCCACTCCTGAAATGATTAATTTCATGGCAACACATGGACGAGGCCTGATATGTGTTAGTCTAACTCAAGAGCGATGCGATGATTTGCGTTTGGAAATGATGGTGAGTCGCAATACCTCCAGCAATGAGACACAATTTACAATTTCTGTTGATTTGCTAGGAAATGGTTGCACTACGGGTATTTCAGCATCCGATCGCTCTAAAACCATACAAGCATTAATATCCAACGAGACCATGCCTGAGGATTTAGGTAGGCCTGGGCATATATTTCCCCTTCGCTCTGTGAATGGAGGGGTGCTTCGTCGAGCCGGGCATACCGAAGCCGCAGCCGATCTATCCAGATTGGCCGGTTTTGAACCTTCCGGTGTATTGGTTGAAATCATGAATGAGGATGGAACCATGGCTCGGCTTCCTGACTTGTTTTTGATTGCTGATCGTTTTGGTTTGAAAATCATTTCCATACAAGATTTGATTTCATACAGGCTTCGTACAGAAAGCTTGATTGAAAAAGAAGTTCGGGTAAAACTGCCAACATCATATGGGGATTTTGATCTGATTGCCTACAAACAATTGAATACAGATCTGCCACATGTTGCACTTGTAAAAGGTGACGTCAGTGGCGATGAGCCAGTTCTAGTGAGGGTGCATTCATCCTGTTTAACCGGCGATATTTTCGGATCATGTAGATGTGATTGCGGTCCTCAATTACACAAGGCGATGGAAATGATTGAAGAAGCAGGTAGAGGCGTGATTGTGTATATGAATCAAGAGGGTAGGGGCATAGGCTTGGTTAACAAATTAAAGGCTTATAAACTTCAAGAGATGGGAAGAGATACCGTAGAGGCAAACTTGGAGCTTGGGTTTTCCATGGATGAGCGTGACTACGGAGTGGGCGCACAAATACTTCGTGATTTGGGCGTTCGCAAGATGCGTTTAATGACAAACAATCCTACCAAAAGGGCAGGACTTGTGGGCTATGGATTGGAAATAGTTGAAAATGTTCCTATCGAAATAGTATCCAACTCTCACAATCGATTATATCTCGAAACGAAAAGAGACAAAATGGGTCACACACTCAAATTGGATTAATAAGTCCGCTATCAAGGCTTTTTCCACTTTATCGAGCACCCAATTGCTTTTGTGCTGGATAAAGAAACGGTGTTTCCAAGCAACAATTCGTTTACTGCGTTGTCAACATATTTTTTATCAGCTGCTGCCGGATCGTCGGTATTATTGTCAATTGCTCCTATGTATCTTAAGACGTATGAGCCGTCTGTTTCTTTTTGCACAATGAATACATGTGGAGTGCGACTGGCACCGTATGCTTTGGCGATTTCCTGGCTTTCATCTTGCAGATAAACAAATGGGAAAGATTTCTCCTTCGCCCTTTTTTTCATGTGTTTGAATGATTCTTCTGGAACTCGTTTTGAATCATTTGGATTAATGGCAATGACAGGGTATCCAAGAGACTTGAATTTGTTGTGTAATGCGATGATTCGGTCCTCATATGCAACGCTGAAAGGACAATGGTTGCAGGTGAAAATTACAATGGCTCCTTTGTTGCCTTGAATATCCGACAAATTGATTTCCTTGCCTTCAGTGCTTTTAAGTGTGAAGTCAGGTGCTTTGTCTCCAATTTTCAATCCTTGTCCAAACGCACCAATCGAGATAAAAAATAGAGCTGAAACAATTAACGATTTTCTGAACATGATATTTTTGTATTAATGGTTCAATAATTTTGAGATTTCTTCATTCAATGTTTTGCAATCCAATTCACCTTCATGGAACTTGCGTATTCCTTTACGGTTGTTAATGAAAATAGTTGCAGGGATGGAACCGCTCCATTTTTGATCAATACGGTTAATCCATGAATCGTAATCAGTCTCATCCAACAGCCATGTTTCTGGCCCATCTCCACGCTTATTCAAGAATGGAATCAAAGTGGAGTTCAGGTTTCTTTTGAAATCGAGGCTAACCAAAAATACACGAACAGCAGATGTCTTTTGTTCACGATTCAAATCATAGAAACAAGGCAATTCTTTAACACAAGGTTTACACCATGTTGCCCAGAAATTGACCACTAAGAGGCTATCATTATCCTTTTCAAGTAAAGAAATCAATTCATCTATTTTAACCACTTTAACTTCTTGGCCATTGGCCGAGCCGATGAAGAATGAATTCAGGCTTATGAATAAGGCTATGGCGTTAACAAGCGTGAATTTCATATTTCAACCTTTTGAAGTTTGTATTTTCGACAAAATTGAATCCAGTTTTCAATCATCTTCAGTCCATCGTCTGTCATTACTGATTCCGGGTGAAATTGAATACCATGCTGAGGTAATGAGCTATGTGAAATGGCCATGATGTTTCCATTGGAATCAGTGGCATCAACTGATATGCAATCAGGAACTGAAGTATTATCAATAACCCAACTATGATAATGACCCGAATGTAGCTTAGTTGGTAGGGAATTGAATAATGGACTGTTGCTGTTTAAAACGGTTGTTTCCAATCGGAGTCCATGCAATGGCTTGGGTAAATTGATGAGCCTTGCACCATGGCATATACCAATTGCCTGGTGACCTAGGCATATTCCAAGGATAGGAAGATTTCCTGGAGCGTTCTTTAGGAGTTCAGGCATTACGCCGGCTTCGGAAGGCAGACCTGGTCCTGGTGATAGTATAATGCCATCAAACTCAAATGCTGCATTCAAACTTATCTGATCATTTCTAGCAACTGAAACCTTGGAGGTTTCATCTAATTGCATTGCTACATAGTGATGCAGGTTGAAAGTGAACGAGTCGTAATTGTCAAGGATGAGTATATTCAATATCTTATCAATCAGCGTTTGATTGCCTTTTTAATGATGGAACGGTTTGCTGAAACATATCGAACCATATATATGCCAGCAGGATAATTGGACATATCAATAGTAACCGAGTGGCTATCATTTGATGAAAGAACACTGGAGAACATTGTTTTCCCATCCAATGACAATACTTCAACCAATCCGCTTTCGGCAGTTGGTAGGGCCATATCTATATGAATCAAGTCTGAAGTTGGGTTTGGATAAACCAACATCTCAGACACTTGTTCGATTTCTGGTTGCTCAAGTAAATAACCAACTGTGAATTGGTAGGTTATATTGGATCCAAAATCGGATTCAAAATATTTCAATACGCCGGGACCAAATGCGTTAACGAATCTGACATACCCGGTTCCATCGTTGTTGGCGAAAAAGTAAAGACCATCTTTACCGGAATCATTCATGGTGAAGGTGTAGCAGCCTGGAGCCAAGGACACAGTATCCCTATAAATGGTGTTGGCAGCTAAAATTCCATTCGAAAACACGGTGTTTCCTTGGGAGTCTTTGATGTTGTATGTATTCTCATTGGGAGCCAAATTGGATTTGAATAGTAACACAAAAGAACTTGGGTGTTGTGTAGGGAACAAAACGGTGCTGGTCATAGTGTCATTTAGAGCATATTGATCAGTTCCACCATTAGGATTTGAAACATAAGCGTAGAATTTGTCTGGTTGGTTGGTCGTGGAATTCCAATCTATTGAACCCAATTGCACTACTGCTGTTTGGTTGAATCCCAGATTTCCGGTCCAATTAAATGTGGAAGCTACAGCCCCTTTTATACCATAGGTAATGGTAGCACTCGTAAGATTATTAGCTCCTGTATTCTTGATAATGATTTTCGGGTTTTGGCAAATAGGGTTAGAACGGTTATGATAAAAGTTGTTGGAAGGAGCGATGATGTCTTCCATGGAAACATCCAGATTGTAATTGGGGTCATTGTATGTAATCAATTGAACCGCCATGATGTAGTTTGGGTTTTGCCCTCCCACTGTGTTAGTGAATGGGTCCATGTTCATGTCTATAGTAAGGTTTGATCCTGGAGCGATCAACGGTGTCAATTCATGCTCACGAATAACTCCTTTTTCACCTGGACACCAATTGGCGCGGTCGTAAATCCAAGTCCCGGCTTGTCGAATCAAATGGTTCTTACCACAATCGTTTCTCCAGATAGGTTGCTGTATGTATTGTGTGCCATTCAGTAATACTTGGTAGTTTTTCAAACAGAATTCAGCACAGTTCTGCGTCCCTGCCCCATGTCCAGTTGGTATTACACGTAACATGGCACTTGTTTCATTGTTGGATAAAGCAAATGTTTTTGGAGTCAAATAATTTTCGATTGAGTTGTTGGCATTTCCATATGGAAAGCCACCTGGACCGCTTACATATACATTTCTAATGCTTTGAACGGTACGGGGAGGAGTGCCTTCAATAAAATTAAAATCTAAAGTGATGGTGAAACCATCTGACCATCCTCCATAGAAGGCTCTTAATTTAACACTGTCTTGAAGAATAGACGCGAAGTCGGTGACATCAAAGGTGACTGTATTTCTCCAAGTATTCGGATAATACCCTCCGTATGGAGTGATGACACGTGCCAACTCAATACGTTCAATCACTTCAAACACATTGTAAGTGGGCGTAAAGGCGTTCAGCAGTGTAGTGTCAAAACCAACAAATATGGAATCAATGATATTGCCTTGGTTGTCGTGGTAGTAATTGTAGTAATTGCAGTTATAAAGTAGAACGCTATCGGTTATGGCAAAAGGATCCGTTGAGTTATTGTGGATCATTACCTGAAAGGTTCCAGCTAAAGATGAGTCGGTAAACCCTGTGGTGGAATTGAAAAAGGTTACATAAACCTGGTTAGTGTTTCCACGGATGGTGTCGGGTGAATTGGTTCCTATGGTGTAATATGGAGCTTGAACCAATGTTGAATCATACGTCCCTGTAGGTCTCAAGGCTTCTAGTTGTACCGTATAGTCCCAATCTGAGCAACCATTGGAGGGGCAGCCCAATGTCAAATCAAGATTTATCCTTCTGTAGGTTGTACCTGCTGATGGGAATACCCCCCAGGCATCATAAGAACCCCACCACGACATGTGTGCATTGTCATGAGCTCTTACGGTAGTGGTATCTCCAGGACCGGCATAAGTGAATGACGATGTGAGCAACATCAAAGCAAAAACCAGGATTTCAGTAAAGCGGGATTTCATAAAATTTTAGTTTGTGTGAATATAACTAATTCATAAAAAATGAGCAACCTACCCAGGTGATTTGAGAAAAAGACTTTTGAAAATCAATTATTTCTGTAAATTTGATTTATGAAAGTGAAAAAGCCCTCGGATTCGGTATGTATCAATACCGAAATAGTACTTCCAAACGACACCAATACTTTGGGTAATTTGATGGGTGGGCGTTTGCTACATTGGATGGATATTTGTGCTGCTGTATCGGCTCAACGGCATTGTGGCAGGGTGGTGGTCACTGCCTCCGTGAATAATGTGTCTTTCAACCAACCTATTCGATTGGCCGAAGTGGTAACCCTTCAGGCCAAGGTTTCCCGCGCGTTCAGTTCCTCAATGGAGGTTTTTATAGATGTTTGGGTAGAGGATTGCGCAACCGGTGCAAAAAGAAAATGCAACGAAGCTATCTATACGTTTGTCGCAGTAGATCAACTTGGCAATCCAATCCAGGTACCTTCTATAGAACCTGAGTCAGAAGAAGAAATAAAAAGGTTCGATGGGGCGTTGCGGCGCCGTCAACTGAGCCTGATTCTTGCAGGTAAAATGAATCCTGCTGATGCAACGGAGCTGAAAGCTCTCTTTACAAAATCCTGAATCAGTTAATCAGTGTTTCGAACAACATCCTGAAGTACCACTCTGTTCTTCTTGTCCTTGTTCGTTCATATGCCAAGTGAAAGAGGAACAGCTTCGACTTGTTTCCCAGTAGAACTTGCCTCTGGATTTTACCCGGTTTCCAATCTCGTTCATGGTAGTGGCATCGTAAAGCCTACCATTAGCCATGGTGTAAGATACGGTTTCAGTGTTTCGGATATTATCCAAGGGATTCTTATCAAGCACCACCAAATCAGCTAGTTTTCCAGCCTCTATCGAGCCTAAGTCATCTTCCATTCCAATGTAGTGTGCTCCATTAACGGTAGCGCACTCGAGTACTTGCATATTGGTCATTCCACCTTGCGACAACATCCACAATTCCCAATGAGCGCCAATTCCCTGAATTTGTCCGTGCGACCCTAGGTTTACTTTGACTCCTGCGTCAGCCAATTTTTTGAGTGACTGGGATACCAATATGTGTCCGTTGTCATATTCCTCCTTGGGTATCATCGTGCGATGACGAGCTCTTGAATCTATTATGAATCGAGGGGTGAAGTTCAGTAGCTTTTTGTTCTCCCAAACGTTTCCTTCCTGGTAGAAATAATACTCACCTGAAACTGCTCCATATCCAACAATTAGGGTAGGGGTGATGGCGGTTTTGCTGGATTTGAACAGGTTTATAACATCCAAATGCAATGGTGCGATAGGCAGGTTGTGCTCTATGCCGGTGTGCCCATCCAATATCATACTCAGATTGTGGAAGAAAAACGAGCCACCCTCAGGGTACACATGTGTGCCTGTTTTACGTGCAGCGTCAATAACCATTTGTCGCTGCTCTCTACGCGGTTGATTGTAGCTCTTCACGGAGAATGCACCAAATGAAAGAGTTCGATTGATAGCTGAAAGCGCATCGGAGGGTTTGTTGATGATAGCCCGGTATTCGCCCTCTGCCCCGTATAAAATCCAGCCAGTTGAAAATATTCTTGGACCGATCATGGTTCCCGATTTCACCATTTCTGATTGGGAAAACACCATTTCCGAATTGGATGATGGATCATGAGTGGTTGTTATACCATATGCAAGATTCGCAAAATAACTCCATTGCTTTTGAGGACTCAGTCCCTGTCTGAATGTTCCTTGGTGGGCGTGTACATCAATCAACCCAGGCATTATGGATTTTCCATCAGCTTTAAGGACATAAGCATCCTTGGGTATTTGTACCTCGCTGCCGCCAACGGTCTCAATCCTGTTTTGTTTGATTATGATGGTTCCATTTTCTATGATTTTTCTTTTCGAATCCATTGTAATGATACGGGCTCCAGTTATTGCGATTGTTCCGTTTGGCTTGTCGTGTGGTAATTTCAAACCAATCTTTATACCAGCTGTATCAGGTGGCGGTAATGAATCAGGAGCTCCTTCCAAGAATTTAAATCTTGTATTCAAATTGTTGGTGAAATACTCATCTCCCGAGGTCCAAAACAATTTATCGGAACCGTTAGAC
>JBKDSL010000040.1:0-6339 GCA_046340555.1 Bacteroidota bacterium | reverse complement strand
GTTATGTACGGTGGCTGTGCCCCAATGCATCGCCATGCCGATAATACTGTAAGAGAATGCAGATAGAGATCCCAAGGTAACCAAGACGTCCATGTTGGGTACACCCGACCTCAAGGAGGTCCAAGCGCTTCTTCCGAAATGAGATAAACCAATTACCAGCACAGGAAGTGATAATGCCAATTGAAAAACGGGATTATGCAGTATGGGCAAATCCAAAATCATGTGGCCCAATAGCGGTATTGAAAGCAATGCGCAAACCAAAAACAGCTTTTCCTGTTTGGTTCCCAGGAATTTGTAAGGCTGCGAGTTTTCTGCCGGATTAGTCAGATCTGCGGATCTGACAGAATATCCTAGCGAACGGATTTTGGACTCGATGGAAGGAATCTGCTCTGCTGAAACTTCTTCGAACGAAACATCCCCCGTCGTAAAATCCACCTGCACATCATGTAAACCCTGCTGCTGCAAAATGCGGCTAACTCCCAAAGCACAATTGCTACAGGTCATGCCGTCAACTATCAAGCGGGTTTTTTCGTGCATGAGTTTTTATTTCAATGCAAAATTAAGCTAACAATGACCTTTTTAACTCATTGCAAATCAGTAAAATGAAAATGATGTTCGATAACTGGGGAGGAAACTGAATATTCGAGGCAATTCGTTAATTTTGCAATCCCTAACGGGAACGACCTTTAGGTCGAAGATGGTGGATGTAGCTCAGTTGGTTAGAGCGCCTGATTGTGGTTCAGGAGGTCGCGGGTTCGAGCCCCGTCTTTCACCCTAGAAAAAGCATCCCCGAAAGGGGATTTTTTATTTTCCCGACTCGAACTCTTCCCAGGTTCTCTCTTTGTAAATGTTTTCTGCGTAATAGCGTAGGGTGGGCATTAGCTGCGTGGTAGTCATGTATCCTTGCAATGGCTGGGTCGCCAAAGCGAATTTCTCATCCAAAATCACATAAGCGGGATAGCCCATTTTGCCGCCCAGTAAAGAAGCCGCCAAGGTGTTGGCCTTGTATTGCGGATCGAAAACAAACACTTGATCGCGAAACCGAATGGTGTCTTTGGTTTCAGCATCCAATTTTACTGGATAAAAATTTTCGTTGATGTAGTAAGCAACGGCAGGATCTGAAAAAGTGGATTTGTCCATTTTCTTACACCATCCACACCAATCCGTGTAAACATCGATAAAGAGCTTTTTTGGTTTTTTTTCGGAGGCGGCAACAGCATCCTCGAAACTCATCCATTTAATTGGAGCGGGTTCCTGCGATTGGCAAGAAAGTGTTGCTGATGCCATGAGCATCAGCAACACGATTGGCTTAATTGTTTTCATAAATAAACTCAGTCTTTCTTGGTAGCGATGCGGTACAGCACAAAGGCCAAACCAACAAAGAACGCGGTTCCGAGGATCATATAACCACCTTCACCCAATAAGCCGGAAATGGCATGTTCCATGTTCACCATACCAAGTGAATTGGCGATATTGTCGTTTACCGACAACAAGGCAACCAATACACCGGCTAACGCACCCCCGGCAACCAAACCTGTAGCAAACAAACTTCCTTTGCCCAGTTCGGCATCTTCGGCCTCCACTTTGTTTTTCTTCGATTTCCAATCAACCAAACCTTTAACCAAACCTCCTGCGAAGATTGGCAGCGTGGTGGATAAGGGGAGATAGGCACCCACGGCGAATGAAAGCGCTTTTACACCGCAAAGCTCCATGGTGATGGCCAAGAATACACCTACCAAAACGAACTGCCAATCGAGATTGAATGAAAGCAGTCCTTTAATCAAGGTGGCCATAAGTGTTCCTTGCGGCGCCGGATATTTTTCGGTACCGATGGCGTGTTGTATACCTTGGGCAGCCATCTCTGCAGTGGGCTGGTCGAGTATTTGTACGGTGAGTCCGATAACGATAGATGAAACAATAGCGCCAACAAAAAGGGCAATCTGCTGGTACTTTGGAGTAGCACCTACGATATAACCTGTTTTCAAGTCTTGCGATGTGGCTCCTGCATTGGCGGCTGCAATGCATATCATGCCACCCACAACGAGTGCCATTGGTTCGTATATTTTGCCTGTCCAACCCACCGCGATGAATATAAGTGCCGTGCCCATGAGTGTGGCTATGGTCATTCCCGAAATGGGGTTTGACGAGGATCCGATGATACCAACTATTCGACTGGATACGGTAACAAAGAAGAATCCGAAAACTACCACCAAAGCCCCAAGTAGTAATTTGCCAATGATGGTGTCGCCGGGGATTTGTGGCAGTAGCGCCATCAAAATTACAAGTCCGATACTGCCTATGATTACAGTTTTGAATGAAAGGTCGTTCTCGGTGCGGGAAACAGTGCCGCCTTCGTTTTTCTCTTTGATGGAGCCAAGGCTTTCTTTGAATGAGGCTACAATGGTAGGCAAGGTCTTGATGAGGGTAAGGATACCTCCGGCAGCTACCATTCCGGCTCCGATCTGTCGCATGTATGCGAAGTAAACCGCAGTGGCTGTATTGTTGAAAGTTCCTCCAACCAGCACGCCATTTACGATTTCAGGGTTCCAACCACCTTTACCACCAGCAGTCATCAAATCCTTCAGGTATCCAAGTTTTACCAATTGCATGGCAATGGATTCGGCAGGCACCAAAGACGACAGCAAGGGAATCATGCCCAGCCATGCCATCACACCTCCAGCAACTAATACACCACCAATCTTGGGTCCGATGATGTATCCAACACCCAAATATTCAGGGGTGATTTCTCCGTTTACGGTAGCTGATGGGAAGAATTTATTAGTTTGCTTGGTAACCCAAGTTGGTGTTTCAGCGATGATATGGAACACCTTTTGAAGTATGGCGTAAACCATCGCAAAACCAAGGCCCCAATAAGCTGTTTTGGCGAAGTCGCCGCCCTTCTCTCCTGCAATCAATACAGAGGCGCATGCGGTACCTTCCGGATAGGGTAATGTTTGGTGTTCTTTAACGATGAGTGATCTACGAAGAGGTATCATCATCAATGTTCCAAGTATTCCACCAAATACGGCTAGGGTAAAGATTGTCCAGTAATTGAAGAAGGACGCTCCTGTGCTGACTCCTTGTTCGTTCAATGACAGGAAGAGGAATCCCGGTAAGGTAAAAACCACACCGGCAGCGATAGACTCACCTGCTGATCCAGTGGTTTGAATGATGTTGTTCTCCAGGATAGTGGTCTTGAAGAATTTTCGGCCCAATGAAATCGCCAGAACTGCGATTGGAATGGAAGCCGAAACGGTTAGACCGGCCTTCAGTGCCAGATAAACTGTTGATGCTCCGAAAATGATGCCGAATACGGCACCCAGTATGACGGATTTTACTGTGAATTCAGCAACCGAATCGGTTGCTGAAATATAGGGTTTGAATTCCTTTTGGTTTGATTGTTCCATTTGATTGATGGTATTTAAGTGAAGAAGGCATCACTTAGGTGATGCCTTCCTTTGTTGTGAAGAATCAATTAATGTTCTTCTCCTTCATTACGGCATTAAGCCATTTAAGGAGTAACATCATGGCAGCGGCGGCAACCATCACCAAAGCGAAGTTCATGACGAAGAAATAGGACTTATCCTCGAATCCTTCCCACATCCCCGACAAGGAGCCAGAAAGTTTATTGCCAAGTGAAGTTGAAAGGAAGAATCCGCCCATCATCAGCGCTGTGATTCGTGGAGGACTCAGCTTGGAAACAAGAGATAGCCCCATGGGGGAAAGGCACAATTCACCGATGGTGATAACACCATAGGAAGCGATAAGCCACATGCTGCTGGCTTTAGATGTCAAGTCGTTTGTTGCTGAAACGGCTCCGACCATTACTAGGGCAGACAACGCAGTTACTACCAAACCGATGGTGATTTTGGTTGGTGTCGAAGGCTCTTTTCCGCGGCTACGAAGGAATCCCCAGAAGCCAACAATGATTGGGGTAAGCAGTACGACCCAGAATGGGTTGATGGATTGATAGAGTTCAGCCGAGTATAATTTGAGGCTACTGCCTTCGGCTGGAATTTTTTCAGCAGGCAGGTTGGAGAAATAGGCCTTACTGACTTCGTCGGTATTTGCTCCGTTATTGGTTACGGTTTGTGCCATTCCAACTTGGTCGGCGGCGGAGGCAACGGATGCAGCCATTTCTCGGTCGGTGTAGCTTTCGGCCCAAACGGTAAGAGCGTCACCGTTTTGGTGAAATACCGCCCAGAAAACAATGATACACGTGTAAACGGCCAAGAGTGCTCCGATGGGACGCTTGTCCTCTTGGTTGGCCTTTTGGTAGAGGTAAATGAAGAATGCGACAACAGGAATACATCCAAAAATAAATGCGTCATTGGTGTCTGTTCCTAGGATTTGTCCGGGTATAAGGTATCCAATTAGTCCAAAAATGAACATGGGCACTACAGTCAGCATTAAAATTCGGCCAGTTGACATGTCACCAGGTTGAACGGGTTTGATGACATCTGCTTCCTTGACGTGTTTGGTGTACATTATGAAAATGACCAAACCGATCAGCATTCCAACGCCAGCTGCAGCAAAGGCATGTCCCCAGCCGTAGTTGATGCGCAGATATGCCGCCACGAAATTGCAAATGAATGCCCCGATGTTGATGCCTGAATAGAAGATGTTGAAACCTGCATCTTTATTGTGTTTGTATTTGTCGTTGTTGTATAGGTTCCCAACCAATGTGGAGATATTGGGTTTGAACATACCGTTACCCAAGATGATAAGCAGTAATGAGACATAAAATGAAGTGGTATCGTGGATGGATAGGCCGAAATATCCCGCGGCCATTAGAAGCCCACCGGCTATAATGCTTTTCCTGTAGCCTAAAACTCTTTCTGCCAATATGCCGCCGATAAATGGAGTGATGTAAACCAAACCAATATAGGTTCAATAAACATCACTTTTTTGTGCATTTGAGAATCCCATACCGCCGTTCTCTAAGCTGTCGAGCATGTAAAGGGAGAAGATTCCCAGCATCAAATAATAGCCGAAACGTTCCCACATCTCGGTGAAAAACAATACATAAAGACCTTTTGGATGGCCCTGGTTACTGCTTGTGTTTGCCATATTTTAGTTGACTTTTTGAGTTTAAGGGGTTAAATGTACGGTATTTTGTAAAAAATCGGGAACAGCATAGTTTTTAGGACTTTATCAACTTTTTGTAGCATTTTGATTTACTTTTTATGATATTTGTCATTAAATGAGTATATAACTATCTATTAATTTAGTCAAGTTTTTGAAGGCAGGCTTATCGTGGCTTACAAAGCATACCCTAACCCAATTCAATATTCAATTATGCCTACTGGAACAATTAAATTCTTCAATCGAAAAAAGGGATTCGGATTTATTATTGTAGACGAATCACAGAAGGAGATCTTCTTCCATGCTACTGGAGTAGCTGACAAGAACAATCTTAAAGAAAACGACCGAGTAGCTTTTGAAGAGAAAGATGGCGACCGCGGCATTGCTGCTGTCAACGTGGTGAAAATTTGATTTAACCTTATTTTCAATTAGTCGTCGATTAGCTCATCAGTACGATTGAAAATCCTTCAGTCAAATATTTCATAAATAAATAGGGTCCTTTGCCTTGGGTTTTACCAATCCAACAGGTCAACCATGCCTGACAGCAGCAAAAAGGCTCCTGTAGATGACATGCCGTATAGTGTGATGTCAATAGACTTGTCTGCATGAAACAAGAATAAAGACAGGAAGAACCCGGTAAACAATAGTGCCGTACCCATTATGCCTAATACGAAGCCTCGCTTCCTTTTTTTCAGGTAAAAGGATTTATGTACCTGGTTGGTAAATAAACGGGCCTCTTTCTCTGTGGCGCCTTGCGATTCAAGAGCATTGATAATTTCTAATTTGTTTTTCCCCGATGCCCGCATTTTTTCGGCAATGTTGATGTGGTCGATCATTTGGTGCATTGTTTTTATTTTCATGCGAGGATAGGCGTTGTGGTTGGTTATTAAAATGATTTTGGTCAAGTGTTGCCAGTTTCGGTTCTGCCTTAAAGAAGCCTATTGCCCCCTGTGATTCTTGTTCACCGCTATGTGATTCACATTCCAAATTCTTCGTCAGTCTATTGTTTATTGCGACAATGCTGTGCGTACTTGAGGGCTCAATCGTAAATTGTAAAATTTGCATCGCAAATCTGATTTCCTACATTTGGCGCATGAAAAAGCTAACCGATGCGCAAATTCGTTTCATTGATAAGCTGGAGCCCGGACAACGTGCAAATGCCATAGTAACCGGTTTCGCCGATTTCGGAGTTTTTGTTTCTATAGGATTGGTGAGTGGGTTATTGCATAACCGGAACATCAAATGGGGTAGGAT
>JBKDSL010000039.1:0-28243 GCA_046340555.1 Bacteroidota bacterium | reverse complement strand
AGTTGATTGCAATGGCAGCGCCGGAGGTGACTCCGTCAAGGTTGTCTCTCGCACCGGGTCACTTATTGAAGCGAAAAAAACCAATTTAGGTGGTGGCTTCAGCTTCAATGTTCCCGCAAATACTGATTTGACCTTGGAGATTGAATTATCCGATGCGTCAAAAGATACGACCATAGAAATCACATCTGGCGGTAAAGGAACTTTAGTGGACGTTGGTAATATTCGCATGTGCGAATCCTTCGACTTTACCAAGATCTCTGCAGGAGGCGCACATTGCTTGGCTTTGCGTTCAGATGGAACGATTTGGGCTTGGGGCAATAACAGCAATGGTCAGTTGGGTGTTGACCCGACAAGTACGCCTTCAACTGCTTTGCCTGTTCGTGTGGGCAATGAAAATTCTTGGATTGGCATTGAGGCAGGCAACGGTTTTAGCCTTGGTTTGAAGTTTGATGGATCCTTATGGGCCTGGGGTAATAATTCGATGGGTCAGTTAGGGGATGGCACTACCTTAAACCAGTTTTTAGCTGTACGCGTAGGAGGAACCGCATTCTTCTGTTCACAATTTGCGGCTGGAGGCAATCATGCTTTGGCAATCCGTTCAAACGGAACCCTATGGTCGTGGGGAGCAAATGACTTTGGACAATTGGGTAATGGCACCATCAATACGACAGCTAACGCATTTCCCATTCAAATTGGAACATCCAACAACTGGAACTTTGTTTCCGCGCGCGTAAACAATTCAGGATCCATCAATACAAGCGGTCAGCTTTTCCTTTGGGGTGATAATGCAAGAGGTCAGACTTGTGGAAACATGGTTGCTTTTTGCCAAGCTCCTTTGATACAAACCTTGACACCAACGCAGGAATACGATATGCTGAATTGGACAACCGTGTCTGCAAGCTGCACCATGGTGGGTGTTACCTCGAACGGCGAGCTTTTTGGTGGGGGCGATAATGTCAACGGACAACTTAACCAACAAGTGATAACTGGTCAAGGTTCTCTTCCGTGCAATTTTTATTGGAATCCTATAAAAATTGTTGCTGGTACGGGTTGGATGAAGGCGGTTAACGGTATCGGATTAAACTTCAGTCTAGGTGGAGCATATGGTGGCCATTCTTTGTTCTTAAGATCAGACGGCACACTATGGGGTTCTGGCCCAAACCAATTTGGTGCATTGGGGAATGGACCGAACGCAGGTATCTTACAGCAGATAGGTTTGGATAATGATTGGATGGATATCGCAGCAGGTGCGGGGTTCTCTTTGATGCTTAAATCCGATGGTACGGTTTGGTCTATGGGGAAAAATGATTTTGGACAAATAGGAAACGGTATTACGGGAGTTAATCAAACCACCCCGTTCAGGGTGTTGTTTTAATGGGGTTTATGTCGAGTTGTTTTTAAACTAAAAATGATTGAACGGTTAATGATATGAAAACTTTCTACTCTTTTTACCTCACACTCCTCCTAGTTGCCACAGGTGTTATGTCATGCCAAAAAGATGACCAAGCGCCTAAGGAAAGCCCTTTATTGGATGAAGCCTGGGTTTCCGGGGTCATCGAATGCAATGGCTCCGCTGGAGGGGATTCTGCAATTGCATTGGTTGGAGGTTTGGTAGTCGACAGTCAGATTTCAACAACTCCTGGCGGATTATTCAAATTATCGGTGCCTCCCAATACGGCTGTATCAATCAGGATATCCAATATCAGCAGGCAAACAACCTTTAATATTACTACGGGACAAATTGGAAGCATTTACGATTTAGGGTTTATAAGACTGTGCGGAAGCGCAAGCGGTTTGGATATATCAGCCGGTAATGGTAACTCGCTATTCATTAAGCCGGATGGAACCTTGTGGTCTTGTGGAAGCAACAACGAATGGGGACAATTGGGATTAGGCTTACCCTTGTTTACTCCCAGTTTAGCCCCAGACCAAATTGGTACGGATAATAATTGGTACAAAGTGGCCGCAGGCAATTTGAACGGTTACGCCATAAAAACAGATGGGAACTCTTATGCGTTTGGTAAAGGAGAATTCTGTGGCTTGGGAATTTTTAGTACTAACCCATCAACTCCTGTGTTAAATGGGGTTAATGTCGCTTCAGTCTCTTCCGGACCGTCAGACAATTGCTGGCTGATTAAAAAGGGTTCTGGTCAATTACAGGCATTCGGAGACATCAACACGTATACGCCGCCATCTGGCGTTTCCAACGCACTTGTACTTTTCCCTACCACTATTGGAACATTGATACCTGGTCGTTGGAAACAAGTGTTACAGGATGGCGGTGGCGCCTACGCACTAAAAGAGGATGGAACGTTATGGCATACGATTACAGGAGTCGATTCGTTATTAAGTCAGGTAGGCACCGATACATGGACTGAAATCGCAGCTGGGGCTGCCATTCGCTCCGATGGGACACTTTGGACTTTGGTCGGAAGCAATTGGATTCAAATACCCAATACAGGAAACAGTTGGATTAAAATTTCCAGCTGGCCAGGTGGTCATCGAATGGCCATCAAGTCGGATGGTTCGCTATGGGGATGGGGAGATAATTCATATGGGCAAATCGGAGACGGCACTACAATAAATCGTACCACCCCTGTACGCATTGGTATGGATAGTAATTGGGACAATGTTTCTGCAGGCGCAGCACATACTATAGCAACCAAAAACAATGGTTCTGTATGGACATGGGGTCAAAATGGCGGAGCACTCGGAACCGGCGATACGCAGGATCGTTTAACGCCCTTTCAGATTTATTTTTGATTTTCCTTTCCTTAAGTCTAACCATATATTTTCCAGTTGCGGGTAGTCTTGCTGTTATTTTAATCGGCAAGGACTTATTGCGATTTAAAGGTATCTCACTGTAACCTCCTCAATAGCTGCGATTATGAGATTATTGAGGTTTCTAAACTCGCATAACAAAAAAGCCCCCACAAAGTGGAGGCTTGAATTGAATGATAAGTTGAACGCACTACTGTACTAGAAACACCAAACTCTTCCTCTGCTGCTTTCCGTAAACCGTGGCAATGTACTCGCCTTTGCCACAAGACGAAAGATCGAACACGACTTCGCGCTGTTTCAAGCTGTCGGCCGATAAGCTTTGAGAGTATACCACCTTGCCGGTGATGTCAACTACTTGTATGTTGTGCGACTGATTCATTTCACCGGAAATGATGAGGTGCACCAGTCCTTGACTTGGGTTCGGATAGATTTTCAGTTCTAGATTTTCAGAGATGGCAGCGGGGGTTTCATTGGTGATGTCGCGCAGCACGCTGGTAGTTGTGCACAAGGCGATACCTGTGCTGTTGAGGTTGGTTGATTGCAATGTGTATGCCGCTTGAGCATTCAGGTTCCCTGTGCCCGAATAAAGGTTGGCAAGCGAATAACTCAGTGCTCGGTCCAACCCGTTGTCGGTAATCAACACATTCAGTCCATCTACCACCACTCCGGTTACGGTACTGAGTGCCGTTCCAGTGGTGTTCACCATGGCTCTAGACAAAACCCCAGTTCCACCAGCTTTCGGATATCGATACAGCACTTTGGTGGTGCCGCTGTTCAACACATACAAGAAGCCGCCGATAGCAGACAAGCCTTCGCCATTTGCAAGCGTAGAAGCAAGTGTGATTTTGGCTTGAGCGTTCAGGTTACCAGTAGTTGCAAAAGCCGCAGCCAAGGAGTAGCGATAAATAGCTTTCCCTTTTTTATCAAGTACCCAAAGGCTATCTGAGCTGATTGCCATTCCGGTTGGAGTACCCAAAGCTTGTCCAGTGTTGGTCCGCAATATAGCCGAAGGAGTGGCTACTCCACTTGGAGCGTTTCTACGATAAAGGCGCTTATTAGTTTGATCCAACACATATCCGAAATTGGTTTGGATGCTCAAATCGGATGCGTTTGTAACACCATTTAACGTAGCCGTTGAAAGGTTGTTGCTTTGGATAAAGGTGAAAGACGTGTCGTAATAAAAAACCTTGTTCTGCGTGATGTCGCTGATGGCATAACGGGGCGTTACAGGTGTAATTGTAATGGTGATGCCATTGGAAGTGGCTGGGCTACCCACTACGCATGATGCATTGCTGGTCATTACGCATGTTACCACATCACCGCTAGTCCAAACGTTATTGGTGTACGTGTTGCTATTGGTACCCACATTCACACCGTTTTTCTTCCACTGATATGCAGGCGCGGTTCCTCCATTTGAAGCCACGGCAGTAAAGGTGATGCTTGTGCTTGCAAGTATGGTGGCAGGTGCATTGGATGAAATGCTAACCGATGCAGTAACGGTTGGAGTAACATTCACGGCAATTGATGAAGATGTGCCAGTACAACCGCTCGAATTGGTTACGGTTACAAAGTAATTGCCCGTGCCATTCACATTGATGGATGCCGTGGTTGCCCCTGTGTTCCATAAATAGGATGTAAAAGCACCTGTACTCAAGGTCACACTGCCGCCACTGCAGAAAGATGTCGGTCCTGATGCATTGATGATAGGAGCGACTGCCGCAGGCTGGGTAATGGTGCCTGATACCAAGGTGGAGCATCCGTTGGCATCGGTCACTGTGTAGCTGTAGTTACCTGCGCTAGCAGTAAACGTGCCAGTGCCAGTGTATGGTGACGTTCCTCCTGTGGCAGTGATGTTAACGGAAGTGCTTCCGCCAAAGCAGGCGATGGGCGCGTATGATGCGCTTGCGGCCAATGTTGTGGGCTGTGTGACCGTAATACTGGTTGTTGCCGTACATCCGTTGGCATCCGATACGGTGAAGGTGTAGGTTCCCGCTGTGCGCGTGAAGCTGCCTGTACCTGTGTATGGCGCGGTTCCACCACTGGCTGTTACCGTTACCGTGGTCGATCCGCCGAAGCAGGCGATTGAACCTGACGATGCAGCAGGAGTAAGTTGTGAGGGCTGTGTGACCGTAATACTGGTTGTTGCGGTACAGCCATTGGCATCCGATACCGTGAAGGTGTAGGTTCCCGCTGTGCGTGTGAAGCTGCCTGTACCTGTATATGGTGCGGTTCCGCCGCTTGCTGTTACCGTTATCGTGGTCGATCCGCCGATGCAGGCGATTGAACCTGACGATGCAGCAGGAGTAAGTTGTGTAGGCTGTGTGATCGTAATACTGGTTGTTGCGGTACAGCCATTGGCATCGGTTGCCGTGATGGTGTAGGTAGCAGGTGCCAGGCTGCTGAATTGACCGGAAGTGTTATTGATCGAACCCGGACTTAAAGAATATGTGATAACGCCTGTTCCTCCGGTATTTGTAACGGCAATACTCCCGTTATTCAAGCCTGCGCAAGTGACATTGTTTTTTGAACTGGATAATGAGAGGTTGCAGTTAATTGCAGCCTGCAGTTGGATGTTGTCGATATACAAGTTGTTTCCGTAGCGTCCGATGTTGCGGAATGCCAGCAATACGTTTTGTCCTGCGAAGGCATTCATGCTGATGCTTTCGGTTCGCCATTGTGTAGCTGAGGGAACGAATTCACTAGTGTTAGTTCCCGTAACTGTTGCAAGGGCTGAACCCGACTTCAGATACACCGAAGTAAAGGAGGCTCCGCAATTGGTGGATACCAAAACTTGTAGCGAATCGACATAACTCGTCAACGAATACGGTTGATAGGCCAGGTCGAAGGTCAAAGTTCCTCCGGCGATTCCTGTCATGTCAATATTGATGGAACGGAATTCATCGTAAGCACCGCCTGCATCAACCGAGTAGTTATCGAAATACATACAGTAATTACTATTGCCAAAACCACCCACGCCAGTGTATAGCGCCCATGAGCCTGCGTTGCTTGCCGCATCATTGTTGGTCCAATTGGCAGGAGGATAAACGGCCGACTCGAAGTTCTGCGTAACGGGTAACGACAATCCCGCCGAATTGATGTAGTTGGTTTTGGTTTCGGTGGAGGTTCCGTTAGGGCCACTTACAGTCAGTGATACACTATAGCTACCAGGGGTTGCATAGGAAACAGTCGGATTGGTTGCGGTAGAGGATGCAGGAGAACCACCTGGAAACGACCATGAGCTGGAAGTGTAAGTGCCAGTGGATAGATTGGTGAATGTAACGCTCGAACCCGGACAAGGTGTGGTATTGTCAGCTGCAAAATTGGATGTTAAACTTCGTAGGGAACTGATGGGTGTTTCCCATACCCCTCTTCCGTATGTAAACACACGGAGCGCGGTGTTTGCAGTACTGTCGTTGAAAATAGACATGTTCACGATGGTGGTTCGTGATGGCAATCCGGCAGAGTAACTTGTCCAACTGGTGCCAGTTGCGGTTTTGTAATACACGGATCCGCCGGATGCAACAAAAACCAATTCGTTTGTAGAGAAAAATTCATCCGAAATGATTTCGGCATGGTTGTAGTTGGGAAGGTTGTACTTGACCGAGGTCCAAGTTAGGCCGTTGTCGGTAGAGCGATACACGTTGGTGTTTGCAGTCAGGTAAATCACATCCGGATTCGATTTGATGCTGGTGACCCTTCCTTTTGAGTTCGTTGCTGAAGGCAGTATAACAGAGGTAAAGGTTGGAGTGGCAGTCATGGCATTTGTGGAGATGTGAATCTTGCCATCGCTGGTAACCACGTATAACCGGTTGGGGTCCGTAAATCCAGCATGCATGCCCATGATCTTTACAGTGGTATTGAAAATGGAAGTCCATGTAGGTATGGCTGCAGTAAGATTGGTGGTGCGCCAAATCACGGTATCACCTACAAATCCGATATCGGGGTTGCTTCGGTGATAGGTGATATCCGAGAAATCGGTAACGCTTGCAGGAAGGCCATAGGTAGCGGCGCTACCGGTAACGAGTCGTCTTTTAGGAACCTGCACCGTTCCCCAATCAGGTAGGTAATAATACACCATGGAACTGTTGGCCCGATAGTCGAACACGCAGTTTGATTGCCAATCGCCACCTCGGTTGGTGAACCAACCCGAGCTGGTGGCATACAGCTCCCCGTTGTCTTGCGTGCCAATGCTAATCATGTCTTTACGAGTAGGACTGCATCCGCCGTGGTATATTTCGTAGCCATATATGCCATCGCTTTTCTGCACCCAGTTGTTACCACCATCGGTGCTGAGCCAAACGCCGCCGTCATTCACGTTCCAAAGCTGGCTGTTGTTGTATGGGCTGTTGATGGTTTGATGCATATCGGTATGTACCTTTTGGTACCAGTTGGTAAGCTGCGTCCAGGTAACACCGCCGTCAGTGCTTTTCCATACCACATGCGCCACGAAATAAACGATGTTGGGGTCAACACCATCCACACCTAAACCTGTGTTGTAATCGCCTTGACCAGGGTCTGCAGAGTTGTTGGTGTAACCGGTGAGGTAAGGGGAGAGGTTATCTTTCACATTGGTGAAATTTGAGCCACCATCGGTTGATTTGAACAGGGTTCCACCTTTGGCGTTCATGTAGAAATATACGATGTTGGAGTCGGCAGGAGTAACGGCTACGCGAGTTCCGCCTCCAGTAGTATATCCGGTTGGGATATAAATTCCCGAGGTGATTTGACTCCAAGTATCACCGAAATCCAAAGAGCGGTAGATCTCGGCGCCTCGGGTGGTTACAAACAACACACGGGAGCCGTTCGAGGCCTTGGCTTTCATGTCGTCTAATGCCAAGGATGCAGTTTTCAGGGTCCATGTGGCGCCACCATCTAATGTTTTGTAAACGCCAGTGTTGGTAGCGGCTACCAACTCTTGATTGTTGGTGGGATCCATTAGTAGGTCTACAATGATTTTACCTCCCAAGCCGATGGAGGTGAAAGTGGATCCGCCGTTGGTGGATTTGAAAACACCCGAACCCGACGAGTAGTAATTATGATCGCCACCACCTAGATAAATGATTTGGTCGTTGGTGTGGTCGACGCATACCGAGGCGAAGCGAGTGCCGAGAGGTAAGATGTCGCAACCAGGAGCAACGCTCCAGTTGTTTCCACCGTTGGTAGAGATGAATATTCCACCACGAGCACTCACCGCATACATTTTTTGCGGGTTGGATGGATGAAACTTCAACTGCGACACTCGGCTGATGCCGTGAATTTGTCCGGATGCGTTGGTCGGAAAGAAGTCGGGTTTATAGGCCGTCCAAGAGGCTGTTTGCGCAACCAACAGATTTGAGGAGCAGATTAATGTCAGGAAGGCAACGGTTGCCAAAAGGGATTTCAGGATGTTTTTCATGCGATTACTTCTTTTCCTGGTTTTGAATTTCTTCTTGTTGCTTTTTCCAGATGGCTTGTCGCTCCTCATAAGTAAGAATGTGTCCGTTCTCCTGCACCCAAGGTTTCACTTCCAGCACCCATTTCTCGAAACGTTTGCTTTCATACTTGAGGTACTCCATTTCTTCCAATTCCTTTCCTTGCAAGGGTGGTCCCAGCTTGGCTTGACGTTCGGCTTCCAGCTGCGCTAGGTTTTTGTCGGTCTCTTTGCCTTTACCTTCGAGTGCATCGAAGATTTCCGCTTCTTTCTTCGGTTTTTTTCGTCCTTGCCAAAACGCGTCATAGGCTTTAACGGCTTCAAAAAAGTTGGTGTTGGGGTCTTCCATCATGGTTACCCACGATGGTACAGGAATGGGCGCGGTATTCTGCGAGAAAGCTACATGAGTGGCAACGGTTGCCAACATGGTGAAGCAAAGACGATGAAAGAAACGCATGATTTTTGGTTTTAGGGCAACAGTTGAAGGTCCAATTTAAGAAACTCCAATTAATTCAAAAGCCCTGAAACCAAAAAGGGTCGATAGCCTAAGGAAGGAACCTCGGCACAGCCGCTTTTTTCAACTCAAACCATGACTCAGTCCCCTTCGCCGATCTCCACATCGTCGCCGGGGTATCCAACAGGCTCCACAACGCTCTCCACCAACACGCCCTGCTCGTTGAACCGAAGGTGGTAAATGGTATTGTTGTGCGTAACATCCACATGCCAGAAAAGCTTGCCGGATGCATCGGCATAGGGCATTATCTCGGTCAGATAATCATCTACAAAACGGTCATTGATGTATTCGCTGATGCCTTGTGGTACGGGTTTTTCGTGGGAGGATGTGATAGGGGACATGCCGATGTGTTTTGAACACAAAGGAAGGTAAGGGCGTTACAGCCGAGAATGATTTGCGTCATGAAAAGGTCGGGTTGTAATCAAAAATTCAAAGAGTACGTAGGAGCATTCTATGCTATGCCCGGATTTCCATCAAACCCTTTTTCCCAAAAGCGGTGACAGCCTGAGGGAATAAAAAACCCCACACATTGTGTGGGGTTTTTGAAATTAAAAAAGAAATTAGTGTGTAATGGATATTTGCCTAGAGATGATATCACCACTTTCAAGATGGATCTTCAAACGATAATTTCCTGATACCACTTTAGAGGCATTTAACAGCACATCGGATTTATCTATCAACTTTTGTGATAAAACAATTTGACCACTACCATTAATTAGCTCTACCGACACTGGCGTTTCATTACCAATGTCGATGAATGAAACGGTGAAAGCGTTTTGTGCTGGGTTGGGATATACACTCACATCGGAGTTGTTTTCACCCATTATGCGGCAAGATGTGCCGTTGGTGATGCTGATGAGGTTGGATTGGGTGATGCAACCGCCGGCGCTGTAGGTTTCACAACGATAGTTACCGGTTTGTGTTGCATAGAAGGTATTGGAGTTGGCACCTGGGATTACCACACCAAATCGCTTCCAACGGTAGCTATAACCTGCGGTGGCACCAGTAGCAGTCATCAATACACTATCTCCGGGACAGTAGGAAGTTCCATTGGGGGCTGTGGCAACAATGGTTGGTGGTATGGAGGGTGTGGTTTCCACCAATCCAGAAACACGACGACAATCCACTCCGGGACCGCTTGAAACAAACACCTTGTACTTGGCAGCATCATTCACGGTAATTGAACGCGTAGTGGCGCCAACCATATTGGTGCCGTTGCGGGTCCATTGGTAGGTATAATTGGCCGAATCGGCTGGTGTTACAATCTCGATGGTTACCGACTCGCTTGGACAAAGCTTGGTTGATGCGCTGGTGCCAAGCGACACGGGTTCGGGCTTGGTGCAGGGGACTTGACTTGTATAAAGCGCAGTGATTTCCTGTTGGGTGAGGGCGCGGTTCCAAATGCCGATGTCATCTAAATATCCATGAAAATACCTGGTTTCAGAAGAATTAATTCTTCCACCAAAATAAAGTGGCTCATTATTAGATATTATTGCAGAAATGGAAGCATTGGTTCCAACAGAAACACCATTTTTATAAATAATCAAATTCGATCCATCTTTAACTGCAATTATATTTGTCCATACACCAGTAGATGCTATTCCACCTTCTACATAACCTGTCCCTGATTGGGGTATAGCAAGTCGACTTACTATAAACCTATCGATATTATCTACATCTGTACAAATTCTGTAACCAATTTCGCCCGACAAGGAAGTCGATTTGCTTAATAGAGTATGTTCATCTGAGGAGCCATTTGGAAGGCTTAGTTCTTTGTACCATATAGAAATAGATAGGTTATTTAAATTAAAAAAAGTAATACCACCAGAGTTAATAATATCATCTATTCCATCAAATAAGTAAGCCGAATTAGAGTCACCAAATCTATCAGTCGACAAAGTGGCACCATTCACAGCTCCATTGTTGTTGTTCCCACTCACATCATTGGCATTGCCGCAAAAGGGCCAGTATCCAACAAGGCCGTTTGTGGGTACATAAGCAGGAACCGAGCAAGTATTGGATTGATAGAGTGCTGTGATTTCTTGTTGGGTTAGGGCGCGGTTCCAGATGGCGATGTCATCAATTTTTCCATTAAAGTGAAGATCGCTTTGAAATGCTCTTTTCCCTATAGTAAGGGGTTCCAAGCATGGATTTAAATTTTGACTAAATGCAATACTGTCTAGAATTACACCATTTTGGAATATTTTAATTTGACTACCATTCCAGGTAGCTACAATATGCTGCCAGAGGGATGTTGCGCTTGGAGCATTTGAATAAACAAAATTACCTGAGTTATTGTGGAAAATACTAAAATCGACTAAATCAGTATTCCTCAAAACTAATTGAGGACCTCCATCACCAGGACCATTAGTAGGGTTGAATTTCTCGATGATGCTAGCTTGCTGATTTGAATTAGATTTAAACCAAATAGAAATTGTCATTCCTTGTATTAGGTTAAAACTAGCAGAATTATTTACTGTTATAAAATCACTTAACCCATCAAAATCATAAGCCGCATTAACAAGTCCAAATCTGTCTGTATTAAGCGTTGCCCCATTGACCGTTCCATTATTCCCATTACCACTTTCATCATTAGCATTACCATTAAACGGCCACCAGCCCACCAGTCCGTTGGAGGGCACATAGTTGGGAATAGTTTGTGCCTGCAGCGAGCCTGCTATAATCATGAATAGGCAAAGTGTAATCTTCAGTTTTTTCATCTGGTTTGTTTTTAGATTCAAACCATTTATCAGTGAGCTAACCAAAAAGTAACCGAAAAGAGAAAAACTTAAGTTTTTGATAAAAAGCGACTTATCGGTATTTTATAAAATAGCGAACGGTCACGGCCAATATTATAATGAGGACCACCGCCCAAATCAAAAAATCATTTTTAGTTTCAATCAAAATTGGCTGTGCGATATTTCCACTGAATGACAGACCCGACCAGTAAAATGGATTTGCCATAGACGAAGAGGCGCAAATTTTTAAATAATTCAATTTGGCATCCCGTAAGGCGGAGGAGGCCTTGGACGTAAATTCCAGATTCTGGTAAAAATTATTCAAAAGTTCCATTGTACTTTTTTCATCTACACTCCAAAGGGCACTGATTACAGCTTTGCTTCCCGAAAAGGTAAAAGCCCGATCAAAACTCTTCGTTCCCTCTCCGTAATTATTTGGTCCACTTCCCGTTTCGCACGCTGCTAGGATGGTGAGATCGGATGGGATTCGCGCTTTGTATATTTCCTCGATAGTGATCCGGTTCCCCTCTTGGCCAGACAGATATATAGACGATTGTTCGTAATTGGAAGAATTTGATTGAGCATGGGATAATACCTGAAGGAGTCCACCATTGGCAGCTTGTTGTAAAAAGGTGGTCTTGTTTGCAAGGGAATCTCCCTCAAAATATCCCTTGTATCTTTTTTGCAGTTTCTCAAAAAGTTGCCGCGAAAAAAGAAGTTCAGACTTTCCTTGAACCGATGGACAAAACACGGTTAACCTTCCCGATGGTTCAGCTGTTTGTTTCATCTGGTAATACAGTAACGAACTACTAAGTGAATACGAAATGTTAAACGATCGAATGAGATAATTGAATGTCCTGAAATCATTCGAATGCGTACGGGTAGCCACAAGCGACTCAAATGAGATCCCACGGAATTGCGGCCCTGGAGATATGATGATGTCTTCGGCCTTATCCTTTTTCAAAGCGACCAATAAAGGGTCAAGGACATACTGGTATAATTCAAAAGCTATCCCTTCATATGATACCGCTTGATTTCGCTTCATGGACTCTTTTAATGCAGCGATTAAACTATCGGAGTGACTTTTACTGAATTCATGCACTTGGATGCCATCTCCAGAAATGGCTATACCGTAACAGAAGGGAACATATGAATCAGGATACAAAAAATTGATCAACAAGCTTTTTGTTTTTTTCGCCAATTCAATTATGGAGTCGAGTGGAGTCAAACGAAGTTGCGTCCCATTCGAGGCGAACACTTGGCTGTGTTCTTTTATGAAATCATTGTTTCTGGAACTTTCAGAAAAATAATAGAGATCTTCAAGATATTCTTTTTGTTTTGTTTGTAAATAAAGTTGATAGGATGACCTAGCAGCTTCTTCGAACGGGGCATGATTCCAAATTGCAATAACACTGCCTAGGTTTCGGCTTTCGTGACTGATATATAACTGTTGCCACAATGCAATCCTTGCCAGATTGATGCTATGAATCTTGAGGATTATTTTTTCTGAATTTCTATCTGCATACAATTGCTTCACAAGATTAGTCAAAATAATATCTAGCAAATATGGATCGGATGTTTGTATGGGATGAATATCTGAAAATCGAAAAGCATTCAATGCAGAACTTGTGAGTGCGGAAACACCTTTTTCGTACCACTCGATTGCTGAAACACGATTCTGAATAGAATTATACAACAAGGCCATCGTATAACAAGTCGTAGCAATAGATGGCCCACTTTCTCCATAAATCGCTTCTTTTTCCTTCAATGCCCTTTTGTATAAAAGCAGCGCCTTTTCAAAGTCCCTTATCTTATTGAATGGTGTTGTATATGGGAAAGAAAAAACATAGTCGGCATAGGTGTTCGCAAGCGCTTGCAGGGCGTCTGCCTTTTGAATGGATGGTTTGTGGTAGGTTCGTTCTATAACAACTAACGCAGATTTCATCAAATCGCGCACCAACGGATAACACTGATCGTACTCCTTTCCATGTCCTCGTTGACGGACTTTCAAGGCATAGGCGTAGCGCATCAGAACAGCGGCATGCACATCAGGCTGCGATTTTATTTTCGGCAGCATTCGGTAGGCCTCCGACGCATAATGGTATTCGGAATCAATCTGCATTTTAAAACTGTAATAGGCCGAAATGTCGCATAAAGCCCTGGCCTTGATGGCAGGCTTTGTATTCCGTAATTGTTCAGCGATTTGGTATTCGAGCCGATAATTGTCACCAGCAGGTTCAATGTCGCCGATAGCGGCGTAAATGTTTCCTAGCAGTTGGTATCCCTCCGCAAGGAGTTCATAGTCCGGATCAGATAGTATTTTTCGATCGGTCATGATTTTAATGCTACGCCTTGCCAACTTTTTAGCATCATCATACGATGATCGTATTAAACAAATACGACCCATTCGGTTCAGCGTTGCAACTAAAATGGCGTAATCATTTACCGTATTTGCAACATGGAAGGCGTTTTCGAAGCATACGTATGCCTGATCATAATCAGGTTGCGCATAGAAATTTTCGGCTTTTAAAAACAAATTTGCTGCACGATTGGTGCCTCCGTAAGCTCCGCATCCGAAAAACCAAAAAACAACAACGAACAAAAATCGTAACCTAAATTCAGCGGGCATCCAGCATCTGTAAAAAGCGTTCTACTTCCGTTTTCAACGGATGGTCGTTGATTTGACAAATCCTATTCAATTCCTGTTTCGCTTCATCCATGCTCCCATTCTGATAGTAGCAATAAGCCAGATAATAATTTGCTTTTTGCGAAAAGGCGGAACCTTTATTGTCTGAAACCAATTTCATATGTGGGATGGCGTTGCTGTATTTTTCAGTGTACAACTCAGAAATTCCGATGAAATAAAGCAAGGTGTCGTTCATCGGTTGGTCGGTCAGCAATTGCGTGAATTCAGCCAAGGCAACTTCGAATTCATTGTTTTTAAAATGCTGCATGGCGTCATCAAACCGGACCTGATGATCGTTTGAGCCCATCAAAACCGGAAGACCCTCCTCCGCAGGTAAAGGAACCGTATCCAGCGCGGGCTGTTGGAGGTAGAATATCGCAGCAAAGATTACAGTTATCATGGCCGCTGCCGATACCATCCATTTCTTTTTTAAGTAAAACGGTGTCGCACGTTTAGAGCCTTCACCGAGTTCGAGTTCCTCGTCAATCAACTTAAGTTTGGTCCGGACCTGGTCTGTCTTGATGTCTTGGAAACCGGTCATGATTTTTTGATAGAGGTCGTTCTCTTCCGACAGCTCGGCATCAACCAGCAGCCGAACTTCGAAGTCGATTTTCTCCTCCGGAAGCATCCGCCCCTCATGGTAGGCCTCAATCTGCTCTATGTTTTTGATAGGATCCTTCAATTTCAAAAAATTAGGGCAATGGACTTGAGATTGTTTTTAACGAGGTTCATTAGCTTTTTAAACACCTCATACTTTCTTTTCTTCGCCACATCCGAATTTTTATATCCCATTTCTGAAGCAATAGTTTTCATGTCTTTCTCTTCGAGATAATACATCTCCAGAATGCGTCGTTCACGTTCATCCAGCTTTGCCAGATGCTCTTCTACCATTTTTTTATTGTGGTCGCGGTCTTCTGTCATTTCCATGGGAGCATATGACAGGTTTATCAGTAGTTCGGGATCGAAGGTAACCGTGCGACTGTGTTTTTTTATGAAATTAATGATCAAGTGCTTTCCAATCGAATAGATGTATGTCTTGATATCCGAAGTAAGATGTGTTAGACGGCCTTCATGGATGTTGCGCCATAAGATGATGAAGGTTTCCTGATAAAGGTCTTTGCAGTCTTCGCGCGAGATATTGTAGGAAAAGGTAGCCCAATCGACAAATGATTGCCTATGCGTTTTATAAAGATCGTAAAAAGGTTTATGGTCTCCTGACTTAATTTTAGAGATAATATCGTAGCTCATCATCAGGTCTGGTGCAGTGAAAAGGCGTCTTTCAGCGAAATTATCAATTTCACACGAAGATGGAAACAGATAGCTGTCTGTATATTTCGAAAAGTAGCAATTTGAAAGTTGTTGGTTGCTCTAGTCGTAATGGCTAGGTCAATTCCTGTAATTTTTCTTTTGATTTTATTCCATACACCACAATATTTCAGCAACTGTGATAAATGTCAGTCAATTTTTCAACTGAAACAACTCATTTTGTTGAATGAAAAATGTCATACGGGTTTTTGCAACTTTGGCGCTTATGGCTTTCATGAGTTGCGCCATGGCCCAAGACACAACCTTTAAATGGAAGACGGCCGTTGCTGAGATCGGGTTTAGTTATGGCCAGTCCGGTCAATCATTTGGTTCAGGCGGGGGCGTAGGCATTCGTGCTATGTGGGGCAAATGGGGGGGGCGCATACCATTCCATGGGTTTCTCGGGACTACAATCTAACGGGTCGTATTTTATATGGGGTCCTGGAATGGAATATTTTAAAGAATCAGCCGTAATGGCTTCGCGTCAGATTTGGACAAGCCGGCTGTTCCGTCTCATTGGAAGCACAGGTGTTGGTTGGCTGAAAGGGAGGGAGTTGAATGAAGCAAAAACGGGGTTTGTGTCATTGGGTACTACAAAAGGGTGGGCCATGGAGTTGGCCATAGGTACGGTAGGTACCACCGCAGGTGAGGTGGTGTCTTTTTCAGCGAATATTAACGATAAGCGACCATTGTGCGCATGTACGATTTCTTTCGCCTTAGGATTTCATAATTGTAGGAAATAATGGTTGCCGCACTGGGTTACTAGGCCTGCGTGGCTTTCTTGTAGGTGCGAAGGGCGAGAGTTGCCACCAGTGTACCGCCCAATACCCACCAAGCCTGTTGATGACCTTTACTCATGGCTTCCGCTGCCTGGTAGTTGTTGGCAACCAAATCATGCAAGTAGGTTACAAAAACAAACCCCAACACGGTGGCCAGCCACCCGGAGTATTCGCGAATCAACACGGGCTTTAAGGAGAATTTTTCAGATGCCGCCACAAATCCTGTCAATTTTGGAATGAAGGCAGGAGTTTTATCAGCCCACAAATCATATGCTGCACCGAACTTGCCAATCAGGAAATGCTCTTCGGTGGCCATGATGCGTTCATAGTAAATCCAATAAAGCAAGGTTACCACTGTGGTAAACCAGATGCTGCCGGTGAAAATAACAATACCAATCCACATCAGATAATTGGCTACATAGAGTGGATGGCGTACCAGTGAATAGGCCCCTGTTGAATTCAGCACTTCAGCAACCTGCTCTTTGGTGTTCCGGCCTGAAGTACCTCGTGGGGTAGTGCCCACCACGTAGGCACGCATGAGGGCCCCGCAAATGCTGACCGCCACTGCTATCCAAAACACCCACAAGGGCGGCATTCCGCAACCCGTAAGTACTACGGGAGCGGCTAACAGGAACAATACAACGGGGATTTGTCCGCGGTACCTGAAAAGCCAGGCTCCTTGCGAGACCATTTCTTTAGTTAAGCCCATGTGATCAACTTAATTAAAGCCAAATGTATATGGAATCGTTTAGGCATTTGACGTTGTCCGAATATTATTTTTCCTGTTTATTGTTCACAGATGTCAATAAGTTATACGTTCCATCCGTGGGCTTTAAACTATCTTTACCGCTCTAAAAATCCTAAACCAATGAGCCTGCTTGTAGTCGGAACCGTAGCGTTCGATGCCATTGAAACTCCTTTCGGAAAAACAGACAAAATTATCGGTGGCGCCGCTACCTATGCCGGCTTGTCGGCCTCATTCTTTACAGATAACATCAATCTGGTATCGGTGGTGGGCGATGATTTCCCTTCGGCCACTATCCAAGGCTTCAACGACCGTGGTATCAGCACTGAGGGACTTCAGGTTTTGCAGGGACAGAAATCCTTTTTCTGGTCGGGTCGTTATCACAACGACATGAACACCCGCGACACGTTGGCCACCGAGTTGAATGTTATTCTTTCTTTCGACCCAATCATCCCCGATTCTTACCAGGATTGTGAGTTTTTGATGTTGGGTAACCTCATGCCTTCATTGCAAATGCAGGTGCTGGATCGTCTCAAAGAACGTCCGAAGCTGGTGGTGATGGATACCATGAACTTTTGGATGGAGACGGCTCTCGAGGACCTGATGAAGATGATTGCCCGTACCGATGTGCTCACCATCAACGATGCCGAAGCGCGTCAGCTTTCTGGCGAATATTCCTTGGTGAAGGCCGCTCAGAAGATATTAGCCATGGGTCCCAAATACCTCATCATCAAAAAAGGCGAACATGGTGCTTTGTTATTCAATAACGAGCAGGTGTTTTTCGCTCCTGCGCTTCCGCTGGAGGATGTGTTTGATCCAACTGGCGCAGGCGATACGTTTGCCGGAGGATTCATCGGACATCTGGCACGTACGCGCGATATCTCTTTTGACAACATGAAACGCGCCATTATTTTCGGTTCAGCTATGGCGTCATTCTGTGTCGAGAAGTTCGGTACGGAAAGACTTTTGGAAATCACCAACGAAGAGCTCGAAAACCGCGTTCAGGAGTTTGTAGACCTGGTGCAATTCGATATTACGCTGGTTTAAGAAGTCGTTGTTCGCTCTAATAAGAGAACACAGGTTTAGGCGGATTTAGCGAATTAACGCGGATTTATTTCGCCTACCGCCACTGCCTACCGCCAACTGTACTCATATTAATCCACTTCATACTCCAACTTCACGGTGATGTTCGCCGTTTTGCGTTTGGAGGAGGTGTTGAAGGAGCCGCCCCAGGAAAAATCTTCGGAAGAGTTTTGTGCCACGATTTGGAATACACCCATGTTGGCGTTTTTCAAGGAACCAACGGAGCTGTTGGCGTTTTCGGCAATCTTGGTGGCTCGCTCATTGGCATCCTTGGTTGCTTGAGCAATCATTTCGATTTTCAGCTCAGACAACTTGGTGTAGTAATACTGCGGATCTTGGGAGTAAAACTCAACACCCGAGTTGATCAGTTCACTCACCTGTCGGGATATGTCTTCAATCTTATCCACTTCTTTCGACTCAATGGTCACCGACTGATCGAGTAGGTAGCCTGAGAAGCGCTGCTCCTTCACATTCATCTCTGCATCGTAGATCGTTTGAAACTCTTTGTTGATGCCAACCGCCGAGAAAACGATGTTCGCATCCTTAATGCCTTTTGAGTTTAAGTATTTGCGGATTGTTTCACGATCGCGATCGAGTTCGGCATAGGCGTCTTTCAGCACCAGGTTGCGCTTGCTGAAGTTACCGCTCCATACAATCAGGTCGGAAACGAAATCCTTGGTACCAAGTCCGGTTACCGCAATGGTGTTGGCCGACTTATTACGATTTTGGAAGGCATTGCCCAACACCATGGCAGTGATGATTACCGACAGTCCGATGATGATGGAAGAAAGGTTGTTTTTCATGTTTATTTTCAATTGCAGCGGTAAAAGTATGACCTAGAAACAGAATGGCAAATGATGTTGATCAGCTTATGGTTTTGTAGTGCGTCGTTTCAAGTTTTGATAGTCGAGGTAATACACCATCTTCAATGAAAGGCTGTTGGTTTGCGGTTCATTTAGTACACGCTCCAGGTTTGAACCGTATGGCTTGAAGACGGATAAGGCATCGAGTTCATTTTCGATGATGTTCTTGTAAACCACCGACAAGGTGCTTCCAGGCGCAAACATCCAAGAGTAAACCAAATCCACATTGAAAATATTGTAATCAAAGTTGTTGTTATTTGGATAGTCGCTGGTTTCTTGCAAGGATCCATCCTCCAGCAAGATTGCATATCCGTCATGATTGGCATAGGATCGATATTGACGGGCATTCAGCGAAAGCGTCATATCCTTTGAAAAAGCGTATGATCCGGTGAGCTGAACGGACTGCGTACTTAAATTGCGGATTCCATAAATGATTTGGCCGCTGTCGTCGATGGCGGAGAAGCCCACGTTCTTTGGGTCGTTGTCGACATAGATCCTTAGCTTCAGGTTTGCCCTGTCCGAAATGCGCAGGCGGAATGTGGTTGCGGAGGATAAGCTTATACTTTTGTAAAGCTCGGTATTCCCACCAATTGAAAAATTCTGGTCTACCGCTAATGTTCTCCGGTAGTCGGTGCTGAAGCCGATGTATCCGTCCGCATTGCGAAGGGCCTGTTGGAATCTTCCTTGAATCCGGGGCTCGAAATAATCGAAATAATCGCCAGGCGTAAAAGACAATCCACCAAACATGGTGAAGTAACTCATAAAGGTGGTGAAGTTCGAAAACGAAATCTTGTTATCAACCAACCTGCCTGTGCCATAAAGCGTGCTGATATTGTAATCGATTTCACTATAGCTGTTGCGGATTATTCCAGTTGGCTCGTAAATGTTGTAGGATATTTCAAACTCGTTCGATGCGGTTTGATTGATGGTTTGATAACCCATGTCGATGGTCTGGTACCGGTTATCGTACACCAGTCGCGAAATTCCATAGCTAAAACGCCCACCTTGTTTGTTTGCAAACACGCGATAAGCATATCCTGTTTCATTTTTCGGTGCTCCTGTATCATCAATAAGGTTGGTGCGGTGACTGATGCCTCCGTCGGCGCCTAATGAAAAAGTGTTTTTCTTATTGCTGATGGTAAAGCCGGTGTTGGTTACATTGGCATCTGAATAATGACCTTCACGCATCACATTGGTGTTTATCAGATAAACTTCCGAGTTGTTTTTCAGATCCCGGTCGAATACCAACGCGTTGTAGTTGGTAAGTGGTTCGGTCTGTATTTTCCTGGTGGATCCATCCGGCCTCCTCGCAGTTGCATACATGTTGTCGGTTACGGCATTGAAGATGCCGATACCTAATCCGTTTCCTGTTCGGCCGGAGAAGCGTGTTGCATTCAACAGTTTTACAGTGGCTGGGTTTTCAATCAACTCCTCACCATCCAGCAAGCTATTCTCGGCCGAATAAAATCCCGATGGGGTTTTTCCTATGCGACGGGAATAAAACAATTCATTGCGATTGAACAAATCGGCACCTTCTTTGAAAAAGGGTCGGTTTTCATCGTAAGTTTCTTCCTGGTAACTCAGGTTTTTGATTTTGTTGTCTGATTGCACCTGCCCGAAATCGGGTAGCAAGGTCATGTCAATGGTGAACCGCTCATCAACCCCGTATTTCACATCCGCGCCAGCGTTATAAGAAAAGCCACGTTGATAATCGATGGTCCTGTTGGCATCTGCAACAAATGGCACCGATTCGGCATAGGCGGATACATAGGGCGTAAGTGAAAGACGAAGGGGAGGATCTATGTTCTTCAGGTCTGTGAGATGTCCCCAGTAAACCATGGGATTGTTGGCTTCTGGTGGCACGGGTGACCACATGGTGAACTCGCGGTTTCTTCTAATGGAACGGTTGAGCTGAAGCGACCATTGCTGTTCTTCCATTGTCGGGAAACGGAATGCACTGTAAGGGATACGGAATTCGGCATACCACCCTTTGCTGTCAAAACCCACCACGCTTTCCCAAACCCCATCAAAGGTTTCGTCAAAATACTTTTGATCGAATTGTACACCTGCCGCGGTTACCCCGAAAACATAGTTTTCTTGATGCTTCCCATATGGATCGATGGCGATGCGGAAATAATCGGCATTGACGCCCGAATTGTCGCGCAAGCCAAATTCCTTCAGGATGGAGTCGGGAGCCGTATCATAAAGTTCGGCGAGTACGTAAAGCGCTTGGTCATCATAAGCGATCCGTACCGAGGTTCGTTGGCTGGCTGGCTCGCCGTTGTTGGGATTGAATTGGGTGAACTGAGTGATCTCAGGAACTGTCATCCATGCGGGATCGCCAGGTTTGCCATCAATCTTGGGAGCCACCGGAATCTTTGTGGCTGGGTATTTGGGTACATGGATGGTATCAGCAGACTGGCATCGCCCCAGCACCGGCAACAGGCAGAAACAAATTCCAAGAAATGGAAACAGGTTTCTCATGTTGCTAAGCGTCTTCTCGATTCATCAGGACACATCAATTACTCTCAAGCACCTGGAATAATTCGTCCAGTTTGGGAGTAAGAATGACTTCGATACGTCGGTTCTTTTTACGTGCCTCGGCAGAGTTTGCTTTGTCGATGGGCATGAACTCGCCGCGTCCAGCAGGAGTCAAACGTACGGGAGCAACACCTTTGTTTTTCTCCATGATGCGCACCACCGAAGTGGCCCTGAGCACGCTCAGATCCCAGTTGTCCTTGATGGCACCACCTTTGATAGGAACATTGTCGGTGTGTCCTTCTATCAGCACGTTGATTTCGGTGTTTTTAGCCAACACATTGCCGAGCTCTTTAAGGGCCTCTTCTCCCTTGGGGTCCACCACCGTAGAGCCGGATGCGAATAGCAAGCGTTCTTCCAGTGATACGTAAACCTTGCCGTTTTTCTGCTCTATGGTCAGTCCTTGACCTTCAAATCCGAGTAGCGCCTTGGTAACCGTTTCCTTAAGCGCTTTCACCGCGCTGTCTTTGCTGTCGAGTACTTGTTGTAGCTCAGCAACGCGAGCTTCACGGAGTTTTAGCTGTGCACTGGTTTCGTTCAGTTCGCGTTCGCGGGCCGCCAATGCATCCTCTTTGCGCTGCAACTCTTCCTGTGTCTCGTTCAATTGGCTGATGAGTTTGCGGTTTTCACTTTGTCCGCTAGCCAGCATTTTTTCGTTGTTTTTGGAGAGTTTGTCGTATGACTCCGATAGCTCGTTGTATAATTTGGTTAGGCGCCTAGTACCCTCGCCCATGGATGCGGTGTCGTTGCGCAGGTATTTGTTCTGTTGGTCGAGTTCGTTGTTGCGTGAATCCAATTCGCCGATGCGGGTGTTGGCTGCAAGCATGTCGGCTTTCAGTTTGGCGTTCTCCTCATCGCATTGAAGCTTGCTGGTTTTCATTTCGTCAAACATCCTGGAAGGCACGCATGATACGGTGAGGCATGCTGCAAAAACGGCCAATAGAATACGGTTGTTACCCATTTTTTTGTGTTTTATAACGAATCACCAAGTTCCGTAATTGTGAAGCAGCGTTAGTTGTTAGCGAAAGACACTTTTCAACAACATACTTTTTGTAAAATCCCTTTCGTTATTAGGAAACAGTTTATCCGGTTAAACGTAAGAGGTTAAATCCAAACCATCAATTCAATTCCGCCATGGCTACCTTGAGCTCCAACTGGGTTACCGAGAAACACATTGATTTTGAGTATAAAAAGTACTTATTGCTCGGCTATTTGAAGGAGGTTAGTGAGCAGTTCGAGTCTGCCTGCCTATATCCCTCATTAGCCGACCTGATTCGTCACTACCGCAATTTGCTGTCCATCCGCAATGGCAAACAATTCCTTTCCATGCAGTTTCCCGAGCAGTTGAAGACGACCGATGTGGCCCAACTACGTATGGTTTATGAGAAAATGGTGTCCGACGATGAGGTGATGGCGGAAATAGAAAACATCATCCAGTATTCCATTCCGCAATTCGAAAAACACATCCGGGAAGGGAAGGAAATCTACGAGTTCATAGAGTCGCATCTCAAAATCGCACCTGTTGGGGTTGTTCCATTGCACAACAACGAGGGATATCTGTTGCTTCGCTCCGCCTCGGCAACCGACACCCTGGCTTATGAGTACCATTTAACCGTATTTGAAGGTCCAGACGAATGTTATAGGGGCATACACACCCAATACCTTTGCTCGTTCCCTACCACTCCGCTTCAAACTTTTGAAAACATCAAGTACGAACTGATTCGCTACCGGAAGCAATTGCCCAACCCCGCAACCTTTGTGGTAGAGTCCGACATGGCCTTTCCACTCCAGGAAACCTTGCTTCCCATTGCCAAGCGAACCCTGGTAAGGCACGTTTGTTCGCAAGGCGGAGCCTGCTGAGGCCGCGGCTTTTGATTATTTTCACACGCACACAATCATCAAGGCGATGGAATTGTTTATTCCGTGCCGAAGCTTAAGCGTGTTCAACATCCGAACCCTCATATCGATCCTGATTTGTCTGCTCTTTGCGGGTCAATCCGAGGCGCAGTTACGAGTCTTGAATGAGCGCACGCAGTTAGTGGCCATTTCCGCTGATACTCTAGCGTTCGACACACTCAGCGTAGTACCTGGATCTGCGCGATTTGAGCTCCCCGACGGTACACCGTTTACCGACACCTCAGCCATCCGCATCGATTACGCATCGGCTTCACTCATTGTGAACCGCAGTTCCCAATCATTGCCCGACACCATTCGCATCTACTACCGTTCGTTTCCGCTGCTATTTACCCGCAATTGGGCCAATCGCGACCGGGCCGTTATAGAGAAGTCTTTTGGTGGGGCTTACAATCCATTCTCTTATCCTAGCGAAACGCAGCCCGACGACCCCTTCCGCACAGACGGACTGCAACGCAGTGGAAGTATCGCACGTGGTATCACCTTCGGTAACAACCAAGATGCGGTGGTGAATTCGGCTTTCAACTTGCAGATGTCGGGTAAAATAGGCGACGACATTGAAGTGCTGGCCGCCATCACCGATAACAACATACCCGTACAACCCGAGGGTAACACCCAACAAATTCAGGACTTCGACAAGGTGTTCATCCAACTTTCCAAAAACAAGAGCAAGTTGATCGCCGGAGATTTTGAATTACGCAGGCCCGATAGTTACTTCATGAACCTGTTCAAGAAAGGCCAAGGAGGCACATTCACCACCGAATACCCATCAGGACTCGACAACGGTTCCGTGATGCGAACAACCGTAAGCGGGGCTGTATCCAAAGGCAAGTACGCTCGCAAACCTTTCAACGGTTTGGAAGGCAACCAGGGTCCATACAAACTCACTGGGGCCGACAATGAACCGTTCATCATCATCCTGTCGGGTTCCGAAAAAGTGTTCATCGACGGCAAGCTGCTGGTAAGAGGCGAATCAAACGACTACGTGATCGATTACAACACTTCCGAGATCCGGTTCACGCCGAAGCAACCCATCAACAAAGACAAGCGCATCGTGGTCGAGTTCCAATACTCCGACAAGAATTACGCCCGCACGATGTACTTCATCAACCAGGAATATGAGGACAAACGATGGAAAGTGAAAGCCAATATATTTTCGGAGCAGGATTCCAAGAACCAACCGTTGCTGCAAGACCTCGACAATGAGCAGAAGGCTATACTCGCCTCCGTAGGTGACAGCATTTTCAATGCGGCTTATCCCAGCATCGACAGTGTGGCATTCAATTCAAGTGAAGTATTGTATGAGAAAATTGATTCGGCTGGGTATGTTTTTTACCGATATTCCACGGATTCAACCAAGGCGCGATACCGGTTGGGATTCTCGCTGCTCGGCAAAAACAGAGGCAACTACGAATCAGTTGCCGCAGGTGCCAACGGCCGCGTGTTTCGATGGATAGAGCCTGTGAACGGCGTACCACAAGGAACCTACGAGCCTGTTACCCTTCTTGTGTCGCCCAAGAAACAACAGCTATTCACGTTCGGTTCCGATTACAAAACCCGTTATGGAAAAGTTTTTGTGGAGGGATCCATGTCGCGAAACGACATCAATCTTTTTTCCAAATTTGATAAATCGGACGATACAGGCTTGGCGCTCGCCGGAGGTGTGGAGCAATTGGTGCCGCTTACGCGGGATTCGCTTCGCGGATGGAAAATGATGACCGACTTCCGTTTCGAACATGTGAACGCGCGATTCAAGCCATTGGAGTCGTATCGCAGTGTTGAGTTTACGCGCGATTGGAATTTGACAGCCGGCACACCTGCTTCTGACGAGTTGGCACTGAGCGCAGGCATACGATTTATCCGCTCTGAAAAATCGTTTGGATACAAATTCCGCACTTTTCAAGGAGCTGAAAAATACCGCGGCTATATGAACCTGGCTGATTTGCGATGGTTGTTGGGCAAGTACAGTTTCTCTTCCGATGCAAGTTGGCTCTTAAGTGATAGCAAGGCTCTGAACACATCGTTCTTACGATCTTCGAATCAAGTGGCTCGCAAGGTTGGCAAGTTCACCGGAGGCATCCGCTACGATCAGGAACGGAATCTGCAATATGCAGGTGCGAGCGATTCACTGTCGCCTTTGAGTCGCGCATTCGATGTGTTCAAACTGTTCATGTCTTCTCCTGATTCGGGTCGTATCCGTTATTCGTGGGATGTTTCGCGCAGGTTCGACCGTGCCGCTTCCGCGGATGTGTTACGGGAGGCCGCTCGGGCGGATGAGTTCTCGGCCAGGATGGATTTATATGGTGACAAAGGGAACAAGCTATCCCTATCAACCATGTATCGGAATCTGTTCATAATCGACACCTTGTTGTCGGTGCAAGTACCCGAAGAGACCTTCCTCAGTCGTGTCGAGTACAATGGCACCTTTGAGCAGGGATTGCTCGTGATGAACACCTTTTACGAAGCGGGATCCGGTCAAGAGCCCAAAAAGGAATATGCATTCTTGGAAGTTGCACCCGGTACGGGTGTTTATACCTATGCAGGAGATTATAATGGTAACGGCGTGAAGGATCTGGATGAATTCGAAGTGGCGGCGTTTTCCGACCAGGCAAACTTTGTGAAAGTGTTTTTGCCTACCAACGAATACGTGCGAACTCGAAACAACCAGTTCAGCCACTCCATGTCCATCAATCCTGCCGCTTGGTACGCTAAGAAACCTGGCAAGGGTAAGTTCATCAGTCGCTTCGCCAACCAAACCTCTTATCGCGCCGAGAACCGATTGATTTTGGATGATGTGTTCAAAGCTTTGTATCCATTTGATGCCAATATTGAAGACTCGGTGTTGGTGGCAACGGGCAGGACATTGCGAAGCACCTTGTATTTCAATAGGAGTAGCACGGTGTTCAGCATGGATATCACCCATGCCTACAATCGGAACAAATCCATTCTTTCCAATGGATATGAGTCGCGTCAATTGCAAAACAACACGCTCAATGCCCGTTGGAACATCACCCGTGTTTATGGGTTGCAGCTGGCATGTGAGAAAGGGGAGAAGACCAATGCTTCCGAGTTTTTCAAAACCCGTGATTACCGCATCGAATCGCTCTCCGCCGAGCCGCGTTTCTCCATTCAGCCGAATGTTGATTTCCGGGTCACGGCCTCATACAAATACCAGCTCCGCGAAAACGTGTCGGGAGAAAAGTCGGCATTCAATACCGGTACGGCCGAGGTGCGTTACGCTCCAGTCACCAAAGGTCTGTATACGGCACGTTTTAGCGTCATCAACATCGCCTACAATGCTCCGGAGAATACTTCGGTCGCCTATGAGATGTTGGAGGGGCTGCGTGCTGGAACCAACTATACGTGGAGTGTTGGCGTGCAACGCAATCTTTCGAAAGCGGTGCAGATCAGCATCAACTATGAGGGACGAAAACCGGAGGCGGTAAAAACCATTCACACGGGCACCATGCAGGCTCGGGCGTTTTTCTAAGAAATCACTTCAACTCGATAAAGGTGGAGCCAACCATGCTGCCATCGATATACACTTCAATCGTGTATTTCCCTTTGATATAAACCGATCCCTTGTTCCATTGCACACAGACCGGAGTTGATTCGTTATCATATTCAAAAGTTTCTTTTACGGTGTACAACGTGGGTTGGTTGTTATACAGGAAGGTTTCCGAATTGGTGGTCATCACGGCGTTGTCGGGACTCAAAACCCGCACGAAAGCGTCCTTAGTGCCTTTTTCGGCAACATAATTCTCCAACAAGGTAAAGCAGGTCTTGATGCCGTCGGTGGCAGCCGCTCGGAATGTTTCAGACTCCTTGCCCGTACTTTTATACTTCACGCCGATGGCTTTCAGTTCAAACGCTTTCAATACCGCGCCTGCAGCCACTTTGTTGGAAAGCTTTTGATTCTCCTTGCTGAGGTTTTCATTGATGGATCTTTCGCTGGTCAAGGTGTTGTTCAACGAAGAATTCAGTGCGGAAAGGTTGGCGTTTTCCATTTTCAAGGTGTCTAATTGCGCCAAATAACCTTGGTTCAACTGTTTCAAACGCACCAGCTCTTTCTTGGCTTTTTCCAATTGTACCGCATCTCCCGAATTGAGTAAACGCTGAATCTCTTCCATTTTGGCTTTGATCTCATTCTCGCGCTCTGCCAAACGACCATGCAAGCTTTGGTTTTCGCGGTTTGCTTTCTCAAGAACCGCCTTCAATTGGTTCAGTTCGGTTTCCAAAGAATCTTTGGCGGACAATGTGTTGGTCAATTCGGTGCTGACTTCCTCAAGGTGGGCCTTTTTTTCGAAAAACTGCCAAAGGAGTAAGCCATTAACGCCTAGTAAGACGGATATTACAACCAATACAATCATTCTCTTGGAATGCTGCTCTTTTCTTTCGAAATCGTTGTATGGCAATTTGTTATCTTCCATAGAAGCTGGAATGCCTAATTAAAAATGCGTGGCGAAGGTACTACTTTAGGTAAAGTGGTGCAACTGTTTAGTTAACGGAATTCATCCACCCGCTTAACCTGGTATTTTTGCAGCCGTTCCGGTTTTTTGAATCAAACAGTTTTTCGCGGAGATCATTTGTGTTAAAATCTAATTATTTCCTGCCACAGGTATCTGTATTTGTCCTGCTTATTGCTTCTGACACTTGACAATGGACTGGCTCAGCGCGGCGCTGATACAGCTCCCGCCTCCCGCCATCGCTTACCGCCACCGTCTCCCGCCACCGCTTACTATTACTGGTACTGCTACTGTTACTGCCACCGCCTCCCGCCACCGCTTACCGCCACCGCTTACCGCCACCGCCTCCCGCCACCGCTTACTATTACTGGTCCTGCTACTGTTACTGCCACCGCCACCGCCTACCGCCATCGCTTACCGC
>JBKDSL010000038.1:0-15853 GCA_046340555.1 Bacteroidota bacterium | reverse complement strand
CAAATAAATATCTTAATCTTCATTGAGGCTTTCTAGTTATTTGATTTCGATTGGGTACAATCCTGAACCTTTCAAGATGAATTGTATCAACAGACATTTTATGATAAATAAATAACTTTTGTCCATTTTCATTACCAGGCTTGTTTATTAGCGATATGGAGTCGATGTTTTCCGGTGCTGGAATACCTCTAGCTATGGTTTTGTGGAAAAATCCCATTTCCTTGATAAACTTATATCTATATTTTCCTAAACTGTCAATTGGGTCTGAATTCCTGACTAGATATAGATTATCAACAATCCTGAATCTCCCTTCTCCGGGATTGCCGAACCCCTTTCCAGCTACTAAGGAAATAATCCTCGAAGGGGAAACAACGAAAACAGGTATTGTAAGTAGGAATAACAGAAAATATGCTTTAATCAATTTATGAAATGATTTTCTAGCAACATCACCTGCCATCAAAACCCCGGTACACCAGAAAATCAGGTAAACCCAACTAGGTACATTTAATTTCAACAAATAAAATGCAAGAAAACCTATACCAATAATGAAGTGGGTTATTACAATAGATCTTGATGTGCCGCTTGGAATGTTTCTGCTAAAAAGGAATAGCAAAAGGCATCCCACCACCGATAGCAGATAGAAAAACAATGTTGATATGAAGAGGAATTCAGACATTATTTCTCTAACAATTTTTCTTCCAATAGGTTTATATCGTCTCTCAAACGGGCAGCTTCTAGAAAATCCAATTCCCTTGCAGCTTTTTCCATCTTTTTCCTATTCTCTTCAATCAAATTGCCTATCTGTTCTTTAGAAAGGTATTTTAGAACCGGATCGGCGGCAATAGATCCAGATTCTGTTTCATCATAATATGTCTTTTTATCCTGCGTCCTATTACCAACAACCGATGATTGACCAAGGATATTCTCCCTGCTCTTGTTCAGTGATTTGGGTACCAATCCATTTTCTTCATTGTATTTAATTTGCTTTTCCCTTCTTCTGGTTGTTTCATCAATTGTGAGGCGCATAGAATCTGTAATTCTGTCGGCATACATAATTACCCTTCCATTCACGTTTCTCGCTGCCCTTCCTGCAGTCTGAGTTAGGGACCGGTTTGAGCGAAGAAAACCCTCCTTGTCTGCATCCAAAATTGCCACCAATGAAACCTCAGGCAAATCAAGACCCTCCCTGAGTAGATTAATCCCTATCAATACATCAAACAATCCCAATCGGAGATCTCTCAATATTTCAACACGATCCAATGTCTCCACTTCGGAGTGGATATACCTGCACTTGATATTAAGTTGGGTGAAATATTTTGCAAGCTCTTCTGCCATCCTTTTTGTTAGAGTGGTCACTAGAATACGCTCATTTTTTGATATTGTCTTGCGTACCTCCTCCAATAGGTCGTCAACCTGATTCAAACAAGGCTTTACTTCTATCACAGGATCGAGAAGTCCTGTAGGCCGAATCACTTGTTCAACAATTACTCCTTCGGTTTTATTAATCTCGTAATCCGCTGGAGTAGCGCTCACGAATAAGACTTGGTTTTGAAGGGATTCGAATTCTTCAAAAGTCAATGGACGGTTATCCATAGCTGAAGGTAGACGAAAGCCATATTCAACCAGATTATTTTTTCTTGATCGATCACCGCCGAACATGGCCCTTATCTGAGGAACGGTTACGTGACTTTCATCAATAACCATTAGATAATCGTCCGGAAAATAATCCAACAAACAGAAAGGGCGAGACCCAGATGGGCGTCCATCAAAATATCTGGAGTAATTCTCTATTCCAGAACAATAGCCTAATTCCCTGATCATTTCCAAATCAAAAGTAACGCGGTCTTCAAGTCGTTTAGCCTCCAAACCTTTTCCAATTGATTGGAAATATTCGATTTGCTTGACCATGTCTTCCTGAATCTGCCAGATCGCCTTCAGTTGTCTGTCTGGATTCGTAACAAAGATATTGGCAGGGAAAATGGCCAGATGTTCCTGCCTTTCGATGGTAGATCCAGTAACTGGATCAATTATCGACAACTCTTCAATTTCATCACCGAACATAGTGATACGATAGGCTAAATCGGCATAGGCTGGGTAAATATCGACAGTGTCTCCTTTAACCCTGAAAGTGCCACGCTTGAATTCACTGACAGCTCTTGAATATAAAACCTGGACAAAAGTGTGCAACAATTTATTACGTGAAACCTTCATGCCGATGTTTAATCGGATGATTCCATTTTTAAAATCTGCAGGATTACCAATTCCATATATGCAAGAAACTGAAGATATGACCACAATATCCCTTCGACCACTCAGCAATGCTGATGTGGTGCTTAATCTTAATTTCTCTATTTCCTCATTAATTGAAAGGTCTTTTTCAATATAAGTATTAGTTGTTGGAATGTAGGCTTCTGGTTGGTAATAATCATAATAAGAAACAAAAAACTCTACAGAGTTTTCAGGAAAAAAATGCTTGAATTCGCCGTAAAGTTGTGCTGCTAGAGTCTTATTGTGACTTAAAACCAAGGTCGGTTTCCTTGTTTGAGCTATGACATTGGCAACTGTGAAGGTTTTTCCTGAACCGGTAACACCCAATAATACTTGAGAACGTTCGCCTTCGTCAATTCCCTTGATTAATTGTCGGATAGCTTCTGGTTGATCACCGGTTGGAGTAAATTCGGATGTTAACTGGAATTCCATTCGTCATGAAAAATTCAAAACAATCTCTAAAGCTTTTTTAAGGCGGAGTTCCTTTTTTCAGCTTTGCGAGTTGTAAACATGAAATAGGAGAGAAGCAATGTAAAATATCCGATGAACATTATGGTGTATGCATGATCCCATTCCCTTAGATGAAATTCTATCAGGTAAACCTGGAATACTGAGAACAATGCCAAGGCCGAAAACACCAAGGCAACCTGTCTATCGGTTAATCCCAGATATGCCAGGCTGTGTGTCGTGTGGTCTTTTCCACCAACAAAAGGTGATTGTCCGCGAGAAATCCTATTGATCACAACACAAGTGGTATCGATGATTGGCAAGATAAAACTCATAATAACCAATACTATTTTCCTTGATACGATTCCTTGTCCATCACTATAGACATCATTCCACAAGTATAAGATACCTATGGCCGCTAACAATGCACCAAGAAATTGGCTACCGGTGTCGCCCATATACATCCGGGAAGGATTCCAATTGAAATACAAAAAGCTGAATAAGGCACCAATTAATCCTATTAAGATTATCAAATGCATGTTTTCAAGATCACCATTGGAAACAATTATTACTATGACAGATAATATGATGCCCAATGATACCAAAGTTGTGATTCCATCCATATTATCAAGCATATTAACTGAATTCATTATACCGACAACCCAAAAAACAGTCAAGCATAGGTTGAGAAACCAAAAATCAAAGACTTCAATTCGGATTCCTGAGGTAAACATGATGAGTCCGCATGCGAATTGGATGAAAAACTTTAGAAAAGGTTTTGTGTCGTAAGCGTCATCAGCCAAACCGATGATGAATCCCAAAGCCATTGATAGCAGGAGGCCTACGAATTTAGCATTGTAGAAAACCTGGCTAGGACTGAAAAATACAGAGTAGCAGGCAACGGCCAATAGAAATATAATATAGAATGTAATACCTCCTACAGCTGGTTTTGACATAGTTCCCCATCTGATAACTGTGCCATCATTTGGATTTCTAATTCCTAATGTTCTGAAAAAACGAAGGAATAGGTTATTCATTAAAAAAGCAAATATCAATGTGCTGAAAAAAAACAGCACATAGATGATCAGGTGGTAGTGACGATTCAGCAGTTCGCTCATCCCAGTTAATTATTGAATGATTGATTTTGTTGCTCTAAATCGAATAATTCGGTCAGCAATGGAAGTTCAGAATCTTTGTTTGATACGAGTGGATTCGATACGGTCCAATCTATATTAAGGTTTGGGTCATTCCAACGAATACCTGATTCCGATGACTTATTATAATAGTTTGTGCATTTGTAATTGAATACTGTTCCCTCCATTAAAGTAATGAAACCATGTGCAAAGCCTGGAGGAATCCATAGCATCTTGCAGGATTGATCATCCAGTTCTACCTTAAGGTTTTTGAACCTAGTAGGAGAGTCGGGTCTTATATCAACCACTATATCGAGAACCGCACCTTTGGAAATCCTAACTAACTTTCCTTGCTCGAATGGAGGTTTTTGAAAGTGAAGTCCTCGCAATACATTCTTATGTGACCTTGACTGGTTATCCTGAAGGAATTCAACATCTGGCACATGGATTTCAAATTGTTTAAGTGAATAGGTTTCAAGGAAATCACCTCGTTCATCGCGATATATATCGGGAGAGAACAATAAGGGTCCCCTTATTTCAAATGTCTCTACATTCATTTGCTCTTACCGGTAAAGAATCCTTTTATTTTTTGCAATTTCCCTGGCTCGCCCTTGTCTTCCTCATAATAACCATAACCATACCCATATCCGTAGCCATAACCGTAACCATAGCTATAATTATACCCGTATCCGTATCTAACTCGGGATAGATCAACACTATTCAATACAAGGGATAATTTCTTGATCTTGTTCTCATCCATGAGCTTATTTACATTATTCAAGAAAAGCTTTCGTGAATAATTGGCCCTAAGGATATAAAGTGGGAAGTCCGCTTTTTGAAAAATACTGATACCATCGCTTACAATCCCGACAGGAGGGGTATCACAAATCACCAAATCATAATCCTTTTTAAGTGATTCGAGAAGTTCATCCATCTGTTTGCTGATGATCAGCTCTGATGGGTTAGGAGGGATTGGACCAGCGGTAATGAAATGTAGGTTTTCTAGAGCTGATTTGTGGATACAATCTTGGTATTTATTGCGTCCGATTAATATGGTACTGACTCCGACATTATTCTCAACATTGAAGCCCAAGTGAATTTTGGGTTTCCGCATATCCAAATCGATGATGATTACTTTTTTACCAGAAAATGCTATTACTCCACCTAGGTTAATCGCATTGAATGTTTTTCCTTCTCCGGAAATAGTTGAAGTCACAGCCAATAACTTGGCATTAGGATCATTTGAAATAAATTGGAGATTAGTCCTGATGGAACGGAAGGATTCTGAAATGACCGATTTGGGGTTCTTATCGACCAATAGATGAGATATAGGAATTTCCCTTTTATATTTAGGGACTATTCCTAAAATGGCAGCATCTGTAAACGGAATCACATCGTCAAAAGTCCCGATTTCATCATGCAATAGATATTTAACAATCATTAAGATAAAACCAGCCAAAAAGCCTACAATCAGACTAATTGACAAGACTAAAAGTCGCTTTGGAGAAACAGGGGAGATGGGTATATTGGCTTTTTCTAAAATAACGTTTTTAGGTACAAAGCCTGCTCGAGTTATTGAGAATTCCGCTTTTTTCTCTAATAGCAAGCTGTAGAATTTTTCATTGATGCTGTACATCCTCATCAATCTACCGTATTCAGCTTGTTTCTCCGGCAATCCGATAAATCTAGAATCTTGCCTTCCTATAAGATTTTCGAGATTTGTCTTTTGTTGTTTTAGTTTCCTGGTATGGTTGTCGACTACGCTCAAGATAACATCCTTTTGTTCAGAAATACGATTATTCAATTGTCTTGAGGCATCTGATTTATCAGTCACCTGTCCGACCAAGGTATTCCGCTCAGTGATCAAATCTTTTAACTTGGCAGTTTCAAGAGCCAATTGGGTGCTCTCATTAACACCAGATAGTTGGAAAAGATAATCGTTCACATCTTTAAGCGCACTAATCTCATTCTGTATTTTCTGAGCAACACTTAGTTCGAAATTTACTTTTGCGTATTCGTCTTCTAAAACAGAAATTTTAGAGGTAACATCAATCAATGTTTGATTGGGATCTATTATTTTATTGTTCTTTTTGAATGATTCGAGTTTATCCTCTGAGTTCATCAGTTCTGTATTAACAGAATTCAAGGTAGTATCAAGGAAAACCAGTACGCTGTTTGCAGCCTCGCTGCTTTTCTCAACGTCATATTTGTTAAATTGCTCGGCAAGATGATTAGCAATATCCGCAGCCTTAATTGCGTTCTTATCTGTGACCTTTAAAAGCACTGTGTTAGCATCTACATTAAGAGGAATAACAGTTAATGATTTAAATATTCTTAATGAATTTACTTCTGGACTATTCAGCACAAAATAAAATCCATTGTTTTTAAGTTCACCAGCTTCAGATGTTATGTTGAGAATGCCTTTGGATTTTAAAACCAGGCTACCGAATGGAAGATTAATACTTTTACCAACATCGAGATCTTTTAGTAATTCTTTTTTACCTCTAAAGGAAAATGAAAGATTGTATTTTACGTTGGAGATGAAATCAACCAAGATCGGCTGATTCATTATGGAAGAATCTTTGATAATGACGTTGACAGCGAACGGTGTTCCAGAATACAGTTCAAAATCAAGAACCCTTCCCTTTGAGAAATAACTTATACCGATATCCATTGAATTCACCACGCGTTGGGCCAAAACCTGAGAACGGATAAGTTCTATAGCCCCAGCCAATTTAGTGGCATTGTCGCTTTGGTTGAAATTCCTTTGACCCAACACATTGATGGTTTGATTTTCATCATCAGAAAGTTTTAAAACCGTGTAAGCTTCAAAAAGAGGTGCCGTATATCGTATGTATACAAATGCAATAGAAAATGAAACCAATATGAACAGTGCAAGCCATATGGCATTTTTCCTGGCTATTACAGAGAATAGTCTGAGATCAAAATCCTCGTTGAAGGCACCTATTTTTTTCCTGGCCATGGAGGTGGAAAATATATTCTACTGATTAAAAATTTTTGTTGACAATATCGTAAATGAACAAAACACTGACAATCAATCCCACGACAGTCGAGAAATCAGCTGAAATGTTTCTTGTTATCCCTTTCACTTGATCAATGTATATTATATCGTTAGCTTCAACAATCATTTGTCCAGTTGAAATACCCTCCGGCTTGGAAAAATCAAAATGGTAGATTTTGTATTCGGATCCTGACTTTCTTACCAACCTAATGTTTTTTGATTTCCCTTTGCTATCTATACCACCTGACAGGGCTAAGGCCTCTATTAGTGTGGTCTTTTCGTTTATCAAAGTGACTACTTCAGCAGATCCACCGTTTCCGGAAAAAACGACTACTCGTCTGTTAGTCACATTGACCACTACAAAAGGATCAACATAATATTTTGAATATCGATCTTCGATCAACTTTTCCGCTTGATCAATAGTCAGACCACCAAGCCCAACAGTTCCAACAAGTGGAAGTCGAACATTTCCATCGGTATCAACTTTGAGATCATCCATTATTGATCCAGTGACCGCTCCAGTACCAGCACCAGTTCCTTTGACTTCAACATTGGAAACACCAGCACTTAGGTCGAGAAGCCTCGAACCATTATTGATTAAAACTCGAATCGAAATCTTGTCAAATGGAGAAATTTTATAATTGGTCACATTGAATGACGAATCTGAGGCGAATTCGTATTTGTTTGGTAACTTGAAGACTACACTTGAATTGTAATTACAACTCGAAACAAATAAAGCTAATAAAATGAATACAAGCTGTTTACGCATATTTACCAACAAATTCCTCATTCAAAGTTAATAAATAAATCCTTTGGCTTGATTATCAGGCTAATTGAGTTTTTTCAGCAAATCCCGATAAACCAACTTAATGTCGTTCACAAGACGTTCATAATGAAACTTTTGCTTAACAAATGGCCATCCGTTTTCTGAAAATTCTTTCCGTAAACTTTCAGATTGCACCAAAACCTTCAAATTTTCAGCAAATGCTTCAACGTCTAGGCTAGACGACAAAAGTGCAGTATGATTTTCATGAACAACATTAGCAATGCCGCCCACATTGGTGGATACAATTGGCTTGCCAGCAGCTTGAGCTTCTATCAAACTGACTGGAGTACCCTCATTTAAACTAGTTAAGGCAATGATATCGCAACCTGCCAAAGCGGTTTCAACTTCGTAAATCCAAGAGGTGAAAACCACATCATAATCTGGGTTTGGATGCTCGACAGTTGAAACCCTAAGACCTTTGGACTGACACAGCTCCTCAAGAAGCTGCCTATCCTCACCATCGCCAATGATAACAGCTTTAATATCCAAGCTGCAATCATTTTTGACTTTTTGAAATGCTTCAATGAAAAAAGTGTGGTTTTTTATAGGCACTAATCTTCCTATGATTCCAATGGCTATAGACTCATCAGGTATCTGAAACCTCGTTCTGAAATCTGTTCGGATTTTCGGATCAGTATTATGAAAACGATTTAAGTCAAATCCAAGAGGAACGACATACGTCTTCTCATAGGAACAAACTTTGTGGACATCACACAACTCCTGCTTTTGAATATCGCTTATGGCAATTATGCCGCTTGATATGGCGCTTAATCGCCGTTCAATAGCTTTGAAAACCTTTGTTTTTAGCGGTCCAAAATAAGAATGAAAAATATGGCCATGGAATGTATGTACTATAACGGGAACATTGCAATACCAAGCTGCAATACGCCCTAATGTGCCGGCCTTGGCAGCGTGTGTGTGAACAATATCAGGATTGAATTCTTGTATGATTTTAACCAGCTGCCAAAAGGCATTCCAATCAGATTTAAGACTGATTTCCCTTCGCATATCATGAATGAAAACAGGTTTGATACCTAGTCCCTCAACGATAAATTCAGAACTCTCCTCGCTTTCATCCTTCATTCCGGCAACCAACAACGTTTCAAATTCAGGCTCAAGATATTTCGTCAAATAAGCGGCATTGTAAGTGGGCCCACCCAAATTCAACCTGTTGATTATCCGAAGAACCTTTGGCATAATTAATTATAAAGTCGGTTGATACTTTTTCCACCAATATTGAAAAACGATTAGCCCCCAAATTCTGGCTCCAATATCACCAGGGTCGCGTCCGTATAATCGGTTTTTCAATTCCTGAATTGCATTTAAATCAAACAAACCCTGCTCAACAATAAATTGATCATCCAAAAGGTCGTCGGTAATTAATGATTTCAACCCAGTTTTGAACCATTTCAACAAGGGAACTTCGAAACCATGTTTAGGTCGCGTGAATAACTCTTCAGGCAGCTCATTTCGGAATGCTTCCCTTAATACAAGTTTGCCTTTCGACTTATCAATGCGTAAACTGCTTGGAAGATTCATTGCGAAGTCTACGACTCGATAATCCAAAAACGGAACCCGAACCTCCAATGAATTAGCCATTGACATCATATCCACCTTAACAAGCATATCTCCAGGCAATACAAGGCCCATATCCATTCTGAAAATCTTTTCCATGGATGAACCGTCTCCAAGTTTATCAAGCAAAAATCTGCGACGAGATTCTAGTTCTATTTCATCGATAATTGGAACTACAAATCCGTCTAAATCACCTTTCTTGGTATATCCGCACCAACGCCAGTATCTATCTATAGCAGATAATTGGGCTCCTTCTGCCAATCGGTGCAATTGCCTGATGATATTAGACAGTTTTCCACCTCGTCCTCCTTGGAATGCGTATAATAGGGGAGATGCAATTCTGGAAATCAAAGGCAGCAAACTGCCGGATTGAAACATCAGTTCTGCCCGGTGTTTATTGTAGCCGCCAAGCATTTCATCAGCACCATCGCCCGAAAGGGCCACTTTGACATGCTTTGAAGTTCGATTACAAAGTATCTGAACAGCCAAAGCCGACGAATCGGCAAAAGGATCATCCAAATAATCCAATACACGATAAAGTTCTTCGAAAAGATCATCACTTGTCAACTTGAATTCTGTGTGCTCGGTCTTGAATTTGTCGGCAACCATTCTTGCATAAGCCGTTTCATCATAAGCAGGCTCGTCTTTGAATCCAATTGAAAAGGTATTTAGTTTTTTAACATGACGAGAAGCCAATGCCACAACCGCAGAAGAGTCAATTCCACCGCTAAGAAAAGCACCCAAAGGAACATCGGAAACCAAGCGCAGTTTAACCGAATCATCCAGCAGATTAAATAGCCTTGTTGAAGCCTCATTCAGATCACCAGTGAATGAAATCGAATCGGGTGACGGCATTTCATAATACCGCCCGGTATCCTTACTATAATTTACATTCAATGAGTACCTTACCCACGTGCCAGGATCCAACTTGCAAACATTTTGAAGCATGGTGAAATTACCTGGTACATAATTCAAATGCAGGTAGTGTTTTAAGGAGATGCGATCGATTTTCCTGGGTATGCCTGCATCGCACAGGGCTTTCATTTCGCTGGAAAATACAAGAGCATCCGAAGTTTCATATACCAACAAGGGTTTGATGCCAAACCGATCCCGCGCTAGAAACAGTGACTTATCCTTTCGGTCATATATGGCCAGAGCGAAAAAACCATTGATCAATTTTAGGAAATCAGTTCCGTGCTTTGCAAACAACTTTAATAGGACTTCCGTATCGGTCGAAGTTCGGAAGGAATGGCCTTCACTTTCCAATGTCCGACGATGATCCTTGAAATTGAAAAATTCGCCGTTGAATACAATCACATAGCGCTCATTATCATCCATCATTGGCTGATTCCCTGCATCGGACGTATCTAAAATGGCAAGTCTGCGGTGACCTAGAGAAACCGAATCCTCTGTCCAAATCCCATCGTGATCTGGCCCCCGACTTTTTAAGCATCGGTTCATTTTATCGACCTGAGAAAGATAATGAATCCCTTCTGAGGAAAATGCCAATACGCCGTTAATTCCGCACATGGAAATCTAAACTAAAATTCTTTTCAGCGATTTTCAAAATTCAATGTTCTTCTGATTTGCCTCTCATAATCTTCGCGAGTTCTAACACCTTTGGTTATTGGTGTTAAGTTGGTGCCATCACTAATGATCATGCCAAAAGATTCGCTAAAGGTAGCAAGGATAATCATTTTTGGAGCGCTTCCAGATTTCCCATAAATTCTAACATGCCCAACAGTGGTCATAGTGGCCTTTGCTTCGGAAGTAATTGTTCCAATAGAATCTATCAACGATTGAGCTATTTGATTAAACAATTGAAGTGAATTCTTTTCCACTTTACGGTCCTTGATGATGGCTTCAGACGGACTGAAAAACAAAATGTGCTTCCCAACCAGATTGATCGTATCACCTTCAACATATAGGTTTGTTGGAATTCCTGCAACCTCATTGGACTTAGGATTTACTGCCTGACCGGCATTCGAGTTTGAATCAACTTCTTTGGATTGATACCCGCAAGAGCTCAGAAACCCTAAAAAAAGAACAGGAACTATGATTTTATTGAACAAACCAACCATTATTACAGGTTTATATAGTTGAATATTAATTAGTTGGTGCATGCCCGTTAAGTGCTTAGTTATTCATTCATACTTTTTGGCAAATCTAATCCTACAAAGCCCAATTCTTATCTAACTACCTCTTTATTTTGCACATAGTATTGATGATAAAGTTACATGAAACAAAATGGCTAAAAGCTCGCTGATTATACTTGTAAAATTCATTTGTGGAATACTATGGCTGACTTCAACCGTAAATTTATACGGACAACCAGCCAATAGCTACTTTCAACAAAAGTTAGATTATAAGATCAAAGCCCGACTAGATGATGTAACACACACTGTTCTTGGAAACGTGGAGATTCTATACACCAACCAGTCATCTAATAATTTGGACACTATTTGGTTCCATTTATGGCCCAACGCATATTCAGGAAGAAATACACCACTGTGCAAGCAAAAACTGAATAATCGTGATGCTTCATTATATTTTGCTGATGAGGCTGCCAAAGGTAGAATCGATTCAATTTCATTTTTAGTTGAAGGTAGGCCTGTTAAAACCTATGCCAAAGACCAAAATCCTGAAATGGTTGCCCTTGTTTTAAACCAAGAACTTAAAAGTGGCCAATCTACCACCATTTCTACATCGTTTAAAGTGAAGGTGCCTGACGCTAAATTTTCAAGAATGGGTAGGGAAGGGGATGCATATTATATGACCCAATGGTACCCAAAGCCAGCGGTATATGATAACAATGGTTGGCATCCCATGCCATACCTTGATCAGGGAGAATTCTATTCAGAGTTTGGAAACTTTGAGGTTGAGCTTGATGTAGCCGCCAACTACATTGTTGCAGCCTCCGGTGTGCTCTTGAACGAGGAAGAGAACGAAAAAATGAGGAAATTAAGCTCGCTTTACGGATCTACAATGCCAACATCTGATGGAGCCCCAGCTTCTACCTCGGAAAGAAAAACCTTACGCTATCGTCTTACAAATGCCCATGATTTCGCCTGGTTCGCCGACAAGCAATTTCAAGTCAGTCTTGATTCTGTAATCTTAACATCCGGAAAAAAAGTAGCCGTGGCAGTATATCATACGCCCAAGAAATCTGAGCTATGGAAAGAGGCGAATTCATACTCAGCTAACGGACTAAAATTCCTATCTGATGCCATCGGAGATTACCCTTACGAAACATTCACGGTGGTAGATGGTAGGATATCCGCTGGTGGCGGGATGGAATACCCGTCTATAACCATTCTGAATTCACCTTCAGATGCTGAGAGTCTAGAGCGTGTTTTGATACATGAACTCGGACATAATTGGTTTTACGGCGCTTTAGCTAGCAATGAGAGGGATCATCCATGGATGGATGAGGGCATCAACAGTTATTATGAGCAATTGTATATGGCCAAGGCCAGGAAAAGTGATCCCGCATCACAGAGTAGTAGATTATCAAACCAACTTGAAAAAATTCTTGGTCAATCTTTGAATGAAGATTCCTTAATGAACTTATTGTTTGATGTAGCATGTTTTGATCATAACGACCAACCCATTGATACAAAGTCTGAGGAGTTCACTTCGTTCAATTACGGTGTAATCGCTTATATGAAGACAGCAAGGGCCATGGGTTTTTTATATGACTATTTAGGCGAAGAACTTGCCACAAAATGCATGCATAACTATTATAATGAATGGAAGTTTCGCCACCCACAGCCTGCTGATATCCAAAGTTCGTTTGAAAAAACCTCCAGTATGGACTTGGATTGGTTTTTTAAAGACTTGTTGTCTACCAATAATCCTCTTCGTATCTGTATCACTGCTACCGAAATAGACAAGCAAATCAAGATTGAAAGGAAAAAAGGGCCAAAAACACCGTTGGAAATCGCAGGTCATAATGGTGAAAACCTCTGGATTCCTCCGTTTGATAAGGATACTACGATCAATCTATCCAGCATCACCTTTCCTGTAAGCATAAATAGTGATTACGCTTCATTATTAAAACAAAACGATTTGCGAGTTGGAATATCCGGGAATCGAATTTTACCAAAGCCACATGTGAGACTATTTGCCAGCCTGACTGATAAACCCAATGGTTATAATGTGACAATATTACCGGCGGTTGGTTGGAATAGCTACGACAAACTTATGCCAGGCCTATATTTCTCAAACCGTAAACTAGTCCCTCGCACCTTTGAGTTTTCCGTCAGTCCTTTGTATTCAACTCAAAGAGCTGACATCGCTGGATCTTTCACGGGGACTTATCATTACTGGCCTTTGAATAGCATCTTCAAAGAAATAGAGTTTAATTTAACGGGATCATCCTTTGGATATGACTATTACGAAAACAATACCTCAGCAGCATTCGCTTTTGAAAAAACGTTGGCCTACAAGCGTGGAGAAGCAGGACTGAACTTCAAATTGAGAAACGGCGACAAGCGTTCAAGGGCGAATAAACTGTTTGCCTTAAGAGTCATTAATCTCCGGACAGAAGAGGCTGTTTTTCAAGTTGACCAACGCAGTATCACCAGGGAATTTAAATCCGATCCAAGAAACTTCGGTGTTTTGGGCTTTGAGAATCAAAACAGCAGAACTTTAGACCCTTTTTCGTATTCCTTCAACCTGATGGGCTCAGAAGACCATCTCAAGTTTTTTACCGAATTCAAATACAGATTCAGTTATAAAAAGGAAAGAAAAGGTCTGGATGTCCGTTTTTTTGCTGGATCGTTCCTATTTAACGAAACAACCAGAAATTACAACTTCAAAATGAGTTCTTGGAGAGGTGCTGATGACTATCTTTTCGATGGGATTTACCTAGGTAGAAATGAAGGTGAAGGGCTTTGGAGTCGCCAAATGTTGATCCGAGACGGCGGATTCGTTACCCCTATGGCACTTGGTCAGTCAGGTAAATGGCTCGCTGCACTTCATATATCCTCTGATAATCCAACCCCTTTACCCATCAGGCCATTCTTAAACATTGGAACTTATGAAGGCATCAAACAGGTATTTCCGGATATCAAGACTTCATTCATTTACGAGGGAGGCTTAACCCTATCACTTGTTAAAGGAATTGCCGAAGTTCATTTCCCATTGTTTAACTCGAAAGACATAGCTAGGACTTTAGAAGTAAATAATGTTAAGTTTGCTGAAAAAATCCGGTTTGTGTTAGACCTTTCAAAGTTGTCATTCGACCAATTGCGAAACAGTATCATCAACGGCATTCGATGAGCAGTAATCGTCAAAACATATATTTCTTATCCGATTTTCACCTCGGTGTACCTACTGTCCAATCTAGCAAGGAGCGAGAAGCAAGAATTGTAAAATGGTTAGATGATGTTGAAGGGAAAGCTGCCGAAATTTACCTGCTAGGGGATGTTTTTGATTTTTGGTTCGAATACAGGCACGCAGTTCCAAAAGGTTACACGCGATTGCTCGGCAAGTTGGCCTCCATGGCAGACAAAGGCATTAAACTGCACTATTTTACTGGGAATCATGATATGTGGGTTTTCGATTATTTTCCAAATGAAATAGGATGTAATGTCTATAAAGAACCCGTTATTCGTGTTATTAACGGTAAAAGGTTTTATATCGCTCATGGCGATGGATTGGGACCGGGTGACCATGGTTATAAATTCATTAAGAAGGTTTTTGCAAACCCAATATGCCAATGGCTATTCAAATGGATTCATCCCGATTTGGGAATTCCACTCGCGAATTTTTTCTCGAAGAGAAGTAGGATATCAACCGGTGATTCTGATGAAAAATACCTTGGAGATGACCAAGAGTGGCTAGTACAATATTGCAAGCAACTTCAAGAAAAGGATTCATTTGACTACATGATATTTGGCCATAGGCACCTTCCTTTGGACATGATTATTGATGGCAAAGGCAGGTATATCAATCTCGGAGAATGGATCAACCATAATACCTATGCCGTTTTTGATGGGACTGACGTGAAATTGTTAGCATATCAACCATAGTTATAAGCTGCTTATCAGCACATTAGCGCTTTTTAGTTGTTGGTTTTTTTAATTAAAGCAATTTGCTCTTGTACCTAGTTTGAACTACATTAGAGCCTCTCACTAATTAAACACTTATGAAAATCAAATTTCCAGTGCTCATCGTAGCAATCTCGATGATTTGTCTGCAAATCTCCAACCCGGTATCAGGTCAGGGTCTAATCCGCTTCAAGACAGGCGATATTCAGATTACAAAAAATGTTGAATCATTCATTACCAATCCACAGGTTGATCCCAAGGAAGTTTTAGATGGCAGGTATTTCAGAATCATAACTTTTGAGAGAATTCCATCAACCAATGAAAGACAAACTTTGGAGCAGAATGGTATACGTCTACATAATTACCTGCCAGAAAAGTCTTACATGGCTTCGATTGAAACGACAGCTAATCTTCGTGCTTTGGCTGATGTCGCCGCACATTCGGTTGTTGCATTCAACCCTAATTGGAAAATGCATCGCGACCTGATCTCCGGTAACATCCCCGAATGGGCCATAAAACAACAAGGTAC
>JBKDSL010000037.1:0-5860 GCA_046340555.1 Bacteroidota bacterium | reverse complement strand
TTGAAAAGCTAAAAACATCCAAGCATAACGAACTCTCTTGGTTGAATCTCTTCGTTTTGCCCGTGTTCTCCGTATCATACGTTTCATACGGATTGTACGCGCCTTCATGGGGGCTAACAGTTTCATTCAACATTATTTCAGGAACAAGGCTCAGGGCACGTTGTACTCGGTTGCCATTATTGCTTTGTTGGTAGTTATGTTAGGCTCTTTGTGTATTCTCCAAGTAGAGAACGCTCCTGATTCCAATATCAAAACGGCAGGTGATGCATTGTGGTGGTCTTATGTGACCATTATGACCGTAGGTTATGGCGACAAATATCCGGTTACTGCCGAGGGTCGAATCATCGGCGCCATTGTTATGAGTGTTGGTGTGGTGCTTGTTAGTACAATGGCCGGGTTTGTGGCCTCCTGGTTTTTCGGTGAATCAAAAAGGGATTCGGAAACCGGAAAAAACGATTAACTACTAAGGGGCGGTGTTTTCCGGAGCCAACTCCTGCTGCTCTTGCTTTTTCTCAGCTCTTCGTTTCCGGAATTGATACCATTTGGTCTTTTTTCCATCCTTGCCTTCATCATCCGAATTTACTTCAGGAGCTGAAAGGTCTTCTTGGCTGGTATTAACCGCCTTGTTTGTGTCAATTGGTTCTATATTTTTATCATTGCCTGAAGTTGCATTCGAATCCTGTCGAACTTCCGGTTCACGGTTTTCCATTTCTTCTGGATAATCCTGGATTTTCGATTTTGCATTCAATGCCATAGAATCCTGTTTCGCTTTTTCCCGCTTTTTGCGTTTAGGCTTGGCAGGCTTAGGCTCGGCTGCCAGGGTATCTTTTACGATAGGCAATGTTTTAATAACTGGTGGTGGGGGAGGTGGTGCCGAAACCGAGGTTGGGGAGTAAAAATACAGTGCGGCAGTCAACCCTGAAACAACCACTAAAAAACCAGTCAAGAACTTGTAATTCACCCCTTCTTCCGTGAATATGGAAGTCCAGATCCATCCAATCAAGAAAATGGCGAACCGTAATAGGTTGTAAGCAATGATGAAGGCTCCAAGAACCAGTAAAATGATAAGGAGGACAGCTCCGCCATTTTTACCTCCAAAGCCGCTTCTCCAACTTAATCCTGGAATGCCGGTCCTGAGTGTAAAGCCACGCGAACCAAACGACCCGTATTTGGTACGTACGCTGGTAGATAATCCCGACTTACTTACATTGATCCCGACACCATCGCCGAGGTTGATTCTTCTCTGATACCGGAATCCCATTGGAATTACAAGTGTTTTTTTACTTCTTCAGCATTGATGTGGTCGTGTGATACATGAAAAACGCATTGCCCCCCTTTTATGACGAGAACTTGTGGCGATTGGTGGGTAATATGGGTGACTTGTGCGATTTGATTGCTGATGGGTCGCTCCTCTATGACATTTACGAGGTAAACGGGTGTTAAGCCATCGTATTCCGATTCGAAACTTCGCTTTGCCATACGGCTCACACTGCACCTTTCGGAGTGCTTGAAAAGGATGACAGGGTCGCTCGTGCTTAAAAGTCCTTCCAGCTCACTTGCTCCCGATATTTTTTGCCAATTGATCATCTGTTGCTTTCTGTTTGAATCGTGAATTACAGGTTTTCCAAATAGTATTCAGTCATCATTTTGTATAGATGCAATCTGACTCCTGAAATGCCATGGGCTTTATTCGGATAATAGAAGGATTCGAATTGTTTTTTATTTTTCACCAGTGCGTCCACCATCTCCATGGCATTTTGCATGTGAACGTTATCGTCTGTGGTGCCATGGATGATGAGGTAGTTTCCCTTTAGTTTGTCGGCAAAGTTTACAGGAGAGTTTTTCTCATATCCGTCATGGTTTTGTTGTGGCGTCTGGAGATAACGCTCTGTGTAAATGCTGTCGTAGTATTTCCAATTGGTCACAGGTGCCACGGCAATACATGTCTTGAATAGGTCGGCTCCCTTGGTGATGAGCAGTGATGTCATATAGCCACCATAGCTCCATCCCCATGCTCCAATGCGTGTGGCATCCACATAGCTTTGTTTGCCGAGCCATTTGGCTACTTCCATCTGGTCGATGGTTTCCAAATGTCCAAGCTGCTTGTATATGCACTTGTTGAAAGCCTCACCCCTTGCACCGGTGCCACGGTTATCTACGGACACGATGATGTAACCCTTCTGCGCCAACAGCTGAAACCAAATCCAATTCAATCCCAACCATTCATCTTTCACTGTTTGGCTGCCCGGGCCTCCGTACATGTACTGAATCACCGGATACTTTTTGTTTGCGTCGAAGTCGGGTGGTTTGATCATCCATCCGTTCAACTGGATGTTTTCAGATGTGGTGAACTGGAAAAACTCGGTTGGTGATAACTTCGCCTTGGCTAAGGCATCGGCCACTTCCTTGTTGTCTTTTTCGGTGCGGATGAGTTTACCCTTTGCATCATATAATTTCACAACAGGTACACTGTTTGCCGTTGAGCTTGTGATGAAACGGAATTTGAAACCCTCGCTGAACATGGCTGAGCAGGTGCCATTTTCTGTACTCACGGGAGTCATCTTGCCAGCTTTGTCCACTTTGAACACACCTTTTTCCATCGGACTTTTTAATGCCGCTTGGAAGTAGAGGTCGCCTTTGGCTGCATCATAACCGTAAAAGTCGGTTACATCCCAGCTGCCTTTGGTCAGCTGTTTCTGCATGTTGCCATTCATATCAAAACGGTACAGGTGGTTGAATCCATCTCGAGTGGATGACCATAGGAATCCTTGGCTATTTGCCAAAAAGGTAAGATGGTCATTCACTTCAATATATGCACGGTTTTCCTCTTTGAAAAACAATTTGGCATCGCCGCTGAATGCGTTCACCTCATACAACTCCAATAAATTCTGTAAACGATTCATTCGCATCACACAAAGTTTGGAATCTATGGTGGTCCATTTGATGCGCGGAATATACTGGTCGGCTTCTTTGTTTACATCGGCAGTAACGGTCTTTCCACTTTCCAAATCATAAATGCGGATTTCAACGTTTGAATTCGCCTCTCCTGCCTTCGGATATTTATATAGTTCCTCTTTGGGATAGCTTCCTGATGTGTAATAAGTGAGGTTGAATTGTCGTACAGCGCTCTCATCAAATCTATAGTAGGCCAGGTAACGACCATCAGGCGACCACTGATAGCCTTGGTCGAAGGAGAATTCCTCTTCGTAAACCCAATCGGTCGCGCCATTAATGATACTGTTACGACTGCCATCGGTAGTAATCGGTTTTTCGATACCGTTGGTCAGACTTTTCAGGTACAAGTTGTTGTCGCGTACAAAAGCCACACTTTTTCCGGAGGCATCCAACCTTGCATATTGTTGTTTCCCTTTTTCAGAAACCGGAACCAATGAACCTGTTGTGCGGTTATAAATATGATGATTGGCTTTGGTAGAGTGTCGATAAATGGCTTCGCTCTCTGTGGATAATACAATCAAGTTCTCATCTTCGCTGAATTCATAACCTTCAACTTCCTCTTTCAAATCAGTGGTGTTGGATTTGAAAAGCGTATCAATTGTTTTTCCGCTCGCGTAGGATACTTTTACGATGTGTTGTCCTTTTTCATCGGCAATCAATTCGGAATAGTGCAATCCGTCTTTCATCGAACGCACATCCATTAGTCCGAATGCAACAAACTTGCGGCTGCCCCAGATGTCTTCTAATGCCAAACGCGGTTGCTGTGCATGAACGTGGCTGATCGAGAGAAATTGGACGAACAGTAATAGCAGGATGGCTTTTGTTTTATTCATACGTTTTGATTTGCTTCCGTAAAGATAAACAACACGGATGTTATGTTTAAATTGGCGGTCATGGAACCAATTTCCCATAATCTGGTTGTACAACGCACGGCCCGCTATTTTTCCCTTGGCGGGGATGCGCCTCTACACGACATCCTCATTGTACTACATGGCTATGGCATGCATGCTGGAAAATTCATCCGGGATTTTGAGCCTTTAGCCTCACCAACTTTGCGGATAGTGGCTCCAGAGGGGCTCTCCAGGTTTTACCGTCGAGGATTTGATGGTGAGGTGATTGCCTCTTGGATGACTCGTGAGGACCGTGTTTCCGAGATTGCTGACCAGCGGTATTTCTTGGATTCGCTTTATGATTTGCTAGTCCCAAATTCAGTAGGCAAGGTTTTCGTTTTGGGTTTTTCGCAAGGTACCGCAACCGCCACGCGTTGGATGGCTGGAAACAACAGGCGTTTCTCTGGTTTGATACTATGGGGTGGCGACTTTGCACCAGATGCTGATGGATTAATTAATGGGGTTAGAAAAGTGGTTTGTGTAGTTGGCAACCAAGATGCATTCATAACCTTGCCGTTGTTCGAGGAGCGATGTATTGCATTGGAAAACAGGGGCTATGAAGTTGACCGGCATCTTTTTGAGGGTGGTCATGAAATACCTGGTACGGTTTTGGCTGGTATTTGGTCAGGCTTAACCCTCGGTCATTGAAAACCCTATCTTTGTAATAAACCATCGAAAAAAAATGAAAAGAACCCATTCCCTTTTGTTCATTCTAGTGGTAACATTTCTATGGATAGGGTGTGAACGCAGCCCCTACTACGGAATGTCGGAAGGTAAGGTGGTTTATGAATTGGAAATGGACGCCGAGGGTATTCCTGCCATGATGTCGGCCATGATGCCCTCTGAAGCGGTAACCTGGTTCTCAAATGGAAGGTCTTGTACGGTCATGGAAGGAGCAGGTGGATTTTTTGAAAACCGTCTTCTGTTGGATCCTGAAAAGAAATTGTTTGCCAGTCTGACTTCTATGATGGGCAATAAGGTGGCCGTTGTGATGGATTCAGACTCTGTAATGGGCAAGGCTAAGAAGAAGAACTTGGAGATTGACTATACGGGAAACAAAAAGGAAATAGCCGGCATCATGTGCCAAGAGGCGGTAATCAAAGGCGACTCCGGTGCTGTTTTTCGCGTGTTCTTTACGGATGAGCTGGACGTTCGGGCGCCAGACATGGGTGCCATGTTTTCTCAGATAGACGGACTGATGATGGAATATGAAATCGAGATGCGAGACTTCCGACTGAAATTGAAAGCCAAGGAAGTTTCATCCGATAAGCCCGATCCTGAATTGTTCACCATCCCCAAAGACTACGAAATCAAAAAAACCAATAATAAATCCCAACCCAAATCATAATCATGAAAAACAAACTTGCATCAATTGCCTTCTTCTTGTTGCTTACCATCCCGGTTTCAGTTTCTGCTCAGAAAAGCTTGTCTGAGGGAAAAATCGTTTTTGATATTTCCCTGGCGGAGGGCGATATGGATCCTCAAATGAAGGCCATGATGCCATCCGAGTCTACGGTTTTCATTAAAAACGGAAAATCACGTACCGAGATCAGCATGGCTATGGGAATGAGCAGCGCTTCCATCTTTGATGCCAAAACTGGTCAGATAACTGCATTGACGGATTTCATGGGTAACAAAACTTACATGACCATGGATGCTCAAAAGGATGGTGCCAAGGATAGCAAACCCACTGTTGAGCAAACGGCAGAGACTAAAACCATCGCTGGATATGTTTGCAAGAAGGCTGTAATCAAGATGAAAGACGGCTCATCCGTGAATGTTTACCATACAGATAAAATCAATGCTAGAATGGCTGAGATGGTTGGTGCCAAAGACCTCGGCGGCTATCCTCTAGAATATACGGTCGATCAAATGGGTTTCAAGATGACCTTTACGGCTCGCTCTGTTGCCGCTGAAAAAGTTTCGGATGACCAATTCAAAGTTCCCGCAGGTTACAAATTCGTGACTCAAGAAGAGTTGCAGAAAATGTACGGTGGAGGAAACTGATTTATGCC
>JBKDSL010000036.1:0-5607 GCA_046340555.1 Bacteroidota bacterium | reverse complement strand
TTCTGACGTTGCGTTTGCTCCAAGCGAAGTTGAATGGGATACTCGTCATTCGCATCGCGGAACTTCGAAACCTCTTTGCCGAATATGGCTGTGCGGAGCTCGCTGCCCACTTGGCCGGTTGAGATGCCTTCGCGATTGGCGCGTTCACGATCGATGTTGAAGGTGATCTCGGGCTTGTTGTTCTGTAAATCCGTTTTCAACTCCTCCACTCCGGGTATCTCGAGCGAGTCGAGGTATTTCTTGATGGCGCTCGATGTGGCAATTAGCTTATCGAAGTCGTCGCCAGTTATTTCAATATTCACAGGCTTGCCAGTGGGCGGACCACCTTTTTCCTGGTCTACCGAAATTTCTGCGCCAGGCATACCGCCCAAGGCAAAGCGCATCTTGTTCAAGTAGTCGCGGGTTGATACGCCATTGCGTCGGCCAAACTCAACAAATGCGATGGTGATTTTCGATCGGTTCGGATAAGTCGCTTGGTCGTTTTCGGCGGGATCCGTAACACCGATGGCTACGTTGGAGATGATGGAGGTCACCATTGGATTATCCTTCCCCATGATGTTTTGCACTTTTTGTTCCAACACCTTCGTCACCGAGTCGGTGTGCGCTTGGTCGGTGCCCACAGGAAGGGTCAAATACACATAAATGAAGTTCGGGTCTGCTTCGGGGAAGAAACGTGTTCCAGGACTTCTAACCACAAGCAGCGCGATGGTGAGGAAGAAGAGGGCTACTGTTCCCATCAGCATCTTCCAAGGCCTTTCCAATGCGTATGCAAGAACCCGTTTATAGCCGTTTGTGAAATTCGGCCAAATGTGCTCTTGGAATCGTTTGATGGCTTTAACAAACCACAAGTTATGCGCCACAATCAGCAGATACATAACTACAATGAAGTTGCCCAAACCGAAGTTACCGGTGAGGTATCCTACCAATGCGATGATGCCGCAAATGACTCCTGTAAGTCGCAGTCTCTTTACGGTTTTTGCTCGGTCGTCATCACCATGCTCTGGCTTCATGAACGAAACGGCAAACACAGGGTTGATGATGTAGGCCACCAACAAGGATGCTGTAAGGGTTATGATCAGCGTTATGGGCAGGTAGAACATGAATTCGCCAATCACACCTTGCCAGAAGGCCAGTGGTATGAATGGTGCCAGGGTGGTGGCGGTACCGGAGAGGACAGGCAGAAAAACTTCACCTGTAGCGCTCTTGGCGGCTGTCACAATGTCTACTTTGCCGTTGTTGAATATGCGGTGGGTGTTTTCGATCACTACGATCGCATCGTCAACCACTATGCCTAATGCCAATAAGAGCGAGAACAGTACAATCATGTTCATGGTGAAGCCCAAGGCAGGCATCAACAGGAAGGCGAGGAAAATGGAAAGCGGAACCGATAGCGCCACGAAGATGGCGTTGGTGGCTCCCATGAAAAACATCAATAAGATAGTGACCAGAATGAAACCGATGATGATGGTGTTGATGAGGTCGTGTAAGGTGATGCGCGTTTGATTGGATTGGTCGCCGGTTAGCGTGACTTGCAGGTCTTTCGGGAACTGGCTTTTTTGCATGTCCTTCACTATGACCTTGATCTTGTCGGAGGCCTCGATGAGGTTTTCGCCTGCACGTTTCACGACATTGAGCGTGATTACGTTTTTGCCGTACAAACGCGCATAGCTTTCCTGCTCTTTGTAATCGTCGCGCACATCGGCAATATCGCGCAGGTAGAGTGGGGCGCCTTCGGTAGAGAGCACCACGATGTTGCGGATGGCTTCCACATTCTTGAATTCGCCCTTTACCGAAATGGATCTGCGCATGCCGTCCATGGGAACGGTACCTCCCGAGATGGTGAGGTTCTCGTAGCGGATGGCATTTTCGATGTCGCGCATAGATACGAGCGCCGCCTGGGCCTTGTACATATCCACGTTCACTTGGATTTCGCGTTCCAACGCACCGATGATGTCAACACGCGAAATCTCTTTCATGCTTTCGATGCGGTCTTTCAAGTCGTCGGCATAACCTTTCAATCGGTCGAGCGGATAATCTCCCGAAATGTTGACGAACATGATTGGAATGTCGGAGAAGTTGATGTCCTGTACATTCGGATCATTCGGCAAGTCGGTGGGCAGATCGTTGCGCGCCTTGTCAACCGCATCTTTAACACGCTGTTTGGCCACGGCCACATCCACATTGGTGTTGAATTCAACGATGATGTTGGAGAAGTCCTGCTGTGAAGTGCTCGATACTTTTTTCACTCCGTTGAGACCTTTCATCTGCTTCTCGAGGGGTTTCACCACGAGGTTTTCCATGTCGGCAGGGGAAGTGCCCGGGTAGATGGTGCTCACAAAAATCTGTGGCACCACAATGTCGGGGAAGTTCTCCTTGGGTAGGCTGTTGTAAGTAGACAACCCCGCCAGCGTGATGATGACGGTGAGTATATAAATGCTGGTGCGGTTGTTGATAGCCCAGCTCGATGGTTTGAACTCTTTGAATTTATCGTTCATGCGAAACGTTTGCGTTACATCATTTGGTTCTTAATTCCTCGCCTTCGTTCAGGTCGCGGTAGCCATTTACAATCACTTGGTCTTTGGATGTGATACCACTAAGCACTTCGGTCGATCCACCATAGGTTCGTCCGATGGTGATTTTCTTGCGGGTCGCTACAAGCTTACCGCCTCGGGTCTCTGCTACCATCAAGTACTGTCCTTCCGAGGCCCTTTGAATCAAGTCAACTGGCACCACCAACGCACTGTCTGATTTGTAATCGGCGATTTTGAGTACGGCCACCATGTTTGGACTGATTGCGCCGGGAAGCGAATCAAGCGGGGCTTCTACAGCGAACGTGCGGTTGCGTTGGTCGATCATGCGTGAAGCGTACGACAGTTTGGATGGTACTTCCTTTTTGAGGTCTGGGAAATAAATCATCACAGGATCATCGGTATTCACTTTGCCCATAAGCGACTCACCAACGTTACCAATCACTTTCAAACTCGAAAGATTGACCACCGAAATGGCAGGCATGCCGGGCATCACCGCTTGACCTATTTTGATGTTCACCGCGTCTATGGTTCCCGATACCGGTGTTTTGATGCGGCTTAGGTCTAACTGTGCACCGGTGGCATTCATGCGTTTTTGAAGCGCCATCATGTTGTTTTTGGCTTGCAGGTATTGCATTTCCGACCCGACCTGTTGTTCCCATAAACTCTTCTGTTTTTCATATACCTCTTTCGCAAAGGAATATTGCGTGCTTATTTCGGCATATGCTCCGCTGAGTCCAACGTCATCCATTTGCGCCAACACCTGTCCGGCGGAAACCTTGTCACCCACTTTCACGTTGATCGACCTAACGGTTCCTTGTGAACGGGCACTCAGTGCTACGCTTTCATTACCATCAACCTTGGCTTGTACGTCGACATAATTGGTGAAAGTTTGCGGCGAAAGGTTTTTCAATTCCACCAATATTGTTCCTGCAACGGAACCTGTCTCCTTCCGGATTTCATTTTTCAACGTGCGTATACGCTCGTTGAGTTTGGCTTGTTCTTTAAGCAGTTTTTCGAGTTCGGCAGTTTTGTCGCCGGCTTTTTCACCTCCACAAGCCACAATGGCCATGGAAAGCATCAGGTATGCGATTATTTTTTTCATATTGTTAAAAAGGTTCAGAATTTGTATTTGCCCAAGGCTTTTTCGAGTTCCACTTTAGCTACGGCTGTTGCAAGTAACGCAGAGAAGTAATTGGTTTCCGATTCGCGCAGCGATGACTCTGCATCTACTAGCTCGAGGCTGGAGCCAACGCCTTTGTCGTATTTGAGTTTGGAAATGCGTACGATTTCGCGGGCGAGGTCCCTGTTTTTCTGTTGGATTTTCAAGTCATCAATGTTTTTGTTGAAATTGGAAACGGCATTGCGGTATTCCAATTCAATGCCTTGTTCCAGTTTCTCAGAACCGTTTTCAACCATTTGCAATCGCAGTTTGGCTTGGTTAACCTGATAACGGTTTTTCAACCCGCCGAAAATGGGCATTTTAACGGATGCGCCCACGATGGCCGTAGGATACCAACGGTAACCACCGTCGAAAATGTTGAACTCGTTGCGCGAGGCGTTCGCACTGTAACTGCCGAAGGCAACAACTGAAGGCCATTGCTGCGACTTGTATCTTTTCAAGTCGAGCTGCGACAGGGTGTATTGTGTTTCCAATATTGAATATTCAATACGGTTGCGGTAATCCATGGTAGGGGTTTCCGCTACCGCTTCAAAACTCGCGGCATCTGGAATGTTTTCTGTCAACACTACCTCTGAAGCCACGTCCATACCCATTTGGAATTTGAGTAGGTTCGTTACATCGTTTAACATACGACTGGTGCTGTTGATGGCAGTCTGAAAAAGATTGTAACTGAGGTCGAGCCGGTCGAGGTCCACCTTTTCTACGAATCCTTTTTCATACAACACTTTGGTGTCCTTCCGAAGCTTATCCAATCTGACTAGGTCTCCATTGAGCTGCTTCAACTTCTCTTTGATCACCAAAACCATGTAATAGCTCTTGGTAACATTCACCGCCATCTCGATTTTCAATTGCTCGGCGGTTTTTTTGGATAGCTCTGCGTAGATCTTGGTGGCTTTCAAGCCGATTAGGTACGATCCGTCGAACAGTAATTGTGATGCGTTTATTCCGGCGGATGACGACCAAGGTTGTCCGAATTTGACCGGCGCATATGAGCCCGGTTCGCCACCAAAAAATTCAGCAGGCACGAATGACGTTGGAATCTCCACGAACTTATTAAGGTCGGCAGAGAAATTCAATTGTGGCAAACCAATGGCCACGAGCTCGTTAATTTTCGCCTGTGCTACGGCGATTTCAAGTTCGGCATTCTTGATGTCTGGATGGTTTTCGATGGCGAAGGCCACGGCTTGCTCCACATTCATGCTGGTTGAAGTGCCCTGGGATTGCCCCAAAGCAACGCCTGTTGGCAACATGCAGACGAGCGCCAGTGCCATACTCCATGCTTTCAAGGAGCATTTACAATTGCTGTTTTCCATCTTCTTGGTTCTTGTATCGTTGTATCAGTTTTTGTCCCTTGGATGTGGTGATGCCGTGCATGAAATGGTCGAATAGCGCCATCTGCACATTTTTCAATTGAAATTTGTATGAGGGATATATGTCAGGGTTGAAACCCATTTCCACTTCTTCCAATCGTAGCCTTGCCAGTATCCTCACGTTTAAATCAGCTCGGTATATGCCAGCCTCCATGCCGCGCATCAAGTTGTTGGATATACTATGCATCATGAATTGCTCCTTGAAATCCACATAGCTTTGCCAAGCCTGCAGGTGGTATTTGCGAACATCGAACAAAAGGTTAGGGTTGATGGAGCTCAGCATCGTTTGCATGTGTTCCATCATCAGCACAAGCTCTTGCACGGCATCTAAGGCTTTTTCACTGATTGTGGCGAGAGCGGCCTTACGCTTTTCCAAATCATGCAAGCAGCATTGGTACACCATGTCGTTCTTGTCGACAAAGTACCGATAGAGTGTTTTTTTGGAAATGGCCAGATGCCGGGCCACATCATCCATGGTGATGCTCTTCACCCCGAAGCGGTAAAAAAGATCGGTCACCGAGCATAC
>JBKDSL010000035.1:0-2674 GCA_046340555.1 Bacteroidota bacterium | reverse complement strand
ACAGGTATGCATCATTTTTCAAAATATCCACTTTTAAAACAGGCACCGTTCTTCTTTTGCGGTTGCATGTTACCAACATTCGATTTCTTTTCTGTTGATTTAAAATGGCTTTTGCTGGTTTCAATTTTTTCATTGTGTGGCATACTTTTTTGTGGAAAATCAATGAAGTCAGTTTTGGGAATATTGACCTGCATATCATTTATTGTTCTTGGCGCAGCAGTATCAATAGCTAGACAACCAAAATTGTCAGACCCCGAGCATTACTCCGCGTTTTCGACTTTTGATTCAGTTGTTGTATTAATCGGTTCACCTGAATGCTCACCAACGATGACATCCTACGGAATGAAGATGTGTTTCAATTTAGAATATTTCAGATCTAAAGGAAAAACGAAATCAACCAGCGGAACGGTTTTGATACATGTTAAATCCAAAATGCCTTATGGCTATCTTCATCAAGGAGGTTTGTATGCAATAAAGATTAAACTAAGGAAGCCGAGTCCTGCGTCTGTCCCCGGAGGATTTGATTGGCAAAATCATCTTAAGAAAAAAGGCATTTACCATGAGGGTTGGATAAACCAATCAGATATACTAAAGCTAAAAGGCCCTGATGGCATATCGGCTTTGGCAAACCAATGCAAGGATTATGTGGAAGACCTGTTGGTCAATAAGCTCAAAAACAAAACGGATCTAGGGGTTGCCTCCGCTTTGCTGATGGGAAATGAAAACTGGATGGATAATGAAACAGAAAACAACTTTGCTGCTGCGGGAGTGCTTCATGTATTGTGTGTCTCAGGCATGCACTTGGTATTATTGTATGGCCTTTTGAGTAAATTTTTCAATCCACTATTAAGAAAAACGCCAAAGTCACGTCACCTTGTTTTTCCACTTTTAGTGTCTACCATATGGTTCTACTCTTTGCTGACAGGAATGAGCCCATCCATCACCAGAGCGGCTACCATGACAACTTTTGTAATTCTTTCGGAATGGTTAAATAGAAGAGTTGACAAAACCAATCATATGTGTGCTTCTATTATATTACTATGCTGCTTAGATCCATTGATGATACTTAGTGTGGGATTTCAATTATCATTCTTGGCTGTTTGCGGAATATTTTACCTCCATCCTGTCATACTTGCAGCTATTGAACCTGGAAATCGAATAGCAAGGCAGGTATGGGAAATGACATCCGTTACATTGGCCGCGCAAATAGCGACGTTTCCGCTCAGTCTATATTTGTTCGGGCAATTTCCAAATTGGTTTCTTTTGGCAAACATGCTCATAGTACCTGTGTCATCAATTGTGATGTACGCTGGAATAACACTGGTGATGCTAGGAAAAATCCCATGGATAGGGGAGTGGATAGGGGATATAACATCTTTGCTTATTCAATTTTTACGTTATCTCGTCGAATTGATATCATCATTGCCCTATTCCGTAACTGAAAACGTATATTTTCCAATTTTGATGGTTACGACCGTATATACCTCTTGCATGATATTATTCTACTTCTTTAAGAGGAATTCTTACATTAACCTTATGGCCTTTTTGTTGGCTTCCATCATTTTTTTAGCATCAATCATCTTTTCCGGACAAGATTTTAAAAACGAAGATTCCTGCTGGGTTATCAAATCTAAAAACGGACCTATTTTCATTAAGCAACAAGGCCCAAAAGCTGAGCTACTGATTGTTAAAGGTGTAACAGAAATGGAAGTGAAACGAGTCGAGAACACACTTTTAAACAAACGAAATGTTCAAGCAATCAAAAAAACAATAATCAATCAAAAAACAAATTTCAGCTTAAAACAATACCATGCTACCTTCATACATCGATTTCCATTTAACTGGAATTCGAACTCAGAGAATTTGAATAGGCTAGAAGATACACGGATCCTTGTAATGGAAAGGAACCCTTCTGTAGGATTTTGGGAAGAAGTGGGCAATAAGATGCCTAATCTTAAAAAAATGATTTTTCTTAGAGGAACCTACTTGTCTGATAAAAGCCTTGCCATTGCTGAGTCATTAGGTATTCAAATCTTTTACCTTGATGAAATCGGATATTTCAGACTTTAATCAAAGATGATCCAATGAAAAAGTCTGGTTAAGCCTGACGCCTTTTTCTGTTTGCTGAACGGTGCAGCACATGTTCAATGGGTCATGTTCCAAAAACAATACAAAATCCTCTGCAGCCGCTTGTCCTATAAATGAAGCTTTTTCATCTAAAGTGATTAGGGGACGTGTGTCATAAGCCATTACATAGGGAACAGGTATATGTCCCACGGTAGGTAGCAAATCTGCCATATAAACCAACGTCCGTCCTTTGTATTGGATGTGGGGAATCATCATCCCATCGGTATGCCCATTGAAATACTTTATTTTAAAGCCGGGAAACAGCTCTTGACCATCTTCTGTAAATTTCAATTGACTGCTTTCCTGGATGGGAAGAATATTTTCCTTTAAAAAGGATGCCTTTTCCCTGGCATTGGGCGTAGTAGCCCACTCCCAATGCGCTTCATTGCTCCAATAGGTAGCGTTTTTGAATGCTGGCTCATATCCGTTTCCATCCTTTTGCCGCTTGATACTACCCCCGCAATGGTCGAAATGAAGATGTGACAAAAAAACGTCCGTGATGTCATCCATTCCAAAACCGGCAAGCTTCAGTGACTTTTCCAAGCTA
>JBKDSL010000034.1:0-7210 GCA_046340555.1 Bacteroidota bacterium | reverse complement strand
CTTATCTCCTTGCGCCCAAAGGTGTGACTGGTATCAACATCAAATGGTTGAACCTTGATCAAAACATAACTCCGCCCAATATCTTTACTCCTGGTGCATCCGTTCAGGTAAATGTTTATCCGGTTACCCTGTTTCATACTTTCGCCATCAAGGGCGTTTACACACAAGCATATTTCATGGTCAATCCAGGGTCTGTAACCGCCACAGCCACCAAGGTTTCCCCAGTGCTACCCATACCAGATGGTTTTGAGCTATCTGCTGATGGCTTATCAGATGGTTTTGCGGGCCTCAGGGTCGGTCTGAAAGGTGCTCCTGGCTTGAGCGTATCCAGTTTCCTGGAGGCGAAAATGAGGTTTTCATTGTTTGCGGATGTGCGTTATTGGTATTCTGGAACCTATGACTCCAAAAAAACACTGAACCTTGGTAGCAATAGAAGCACCCTGCAATTTTCATTTCCAATGGCAATTCCCTTGAATAAAAAACGGGAGCGAGCAACATGGTTGGAGTTATCTCCATCCATAGAGATTTTTGCAGATAACACCGACCCCTCACGATTTAGAGGGGCAAAAACCATTTCACAGACTCCGCTGTACATGTTGGAGAGCCATCTTTCCCATAATTTCAACAAAAAATTTTGGAGCTCGGTCAGTTTACGGTACCGTCAAGGTGGCGAGACAGAAGCGGATGGAAAGCCCGATGACAACGAGATGCGAATCCTAGGCGCCGCCGTTGGCTTGGGTTATCAAGTGCTCCCGTTCTTAGGTTTGAATGCCGATTACGGACAGATCCTGTATGGATACAACGGCGCAGAGTCTGACATGCTGCGCGTGGCATTGGTTGTATCTTATGCCAATTTGAAAAAGAAATAACCCAATTTAATTTTTCAACTTGAATCTAACCATACCGTTGATGGTTTACCTCTTGCAAATACTATCCTTCTAACTTTAGAATAATCAATTCCAAATACAATGAAAAAAATCGTAAAATCATTCGTTTGCATGATGGCGTTTTTAATAGCTACCAATGCATACGCACAAAAACGTCCCAACATCGTGGTCATCATGGTGGATGATCTTCCGTATTATGATTTATCCTGCATGCACCGTGGGTTGGCAAGCTATCGCACACCTAACATTGACCGTATCGCTAACGAGGGTATGATGGTGTCCGATTACTACGGACAGCCAAGCTGTACCGCAGGTCGTGCTGCTTTCATTACCGGGCAGTATCCGATTCGTACTGGACTTACCTCTGTTGGTCAACCCGGTGCCAAGCAAGGGTTACAAAAAGAAGATCCCACACTCGCTTCGTTGCTCAAGCCGTTGGGCTACAAAACTGCGCTGATAGGTAAATGGCATTTAGGTGACAGGAACGAATACCTGCCAACCGTTCACGGATTCGATGAGTTTTACGGATTCATGTATCATTTGAACATGATGGAGATGCCGGAGCAATCCGACTTCCCCAAGGACCCGAATTTCGAAGGACGTCCTCGCAACATGGTTCGTACTTACGCCACTGAAACATTCGATTCAACCATGGAAGGTAAATGGGGAGTAGTCGGAAAACAAAAGGTGCAGGATGTAGGTCCATTGACAATCGACCGGATGGGTGAGATTGACGAGGAGTTCGCAGCGGAGGCAGTAAATTGGATAGAGAAGAACAAGAACCAGAATTTCTTTCTGTGGTTCAACCCTTCACGCATGCATCAAAAAATTCATGTAAGTAAAAAGTGGCGCGGCAAGTCGGGTATGACCGAATATGCCGATGCAGTCATGCAAATGGACTACCTAGTCGGAATGATATTGGATAAGCTCAAGCAGTTGAATTTGGACCAAAATACCATCGTTTTGTTCACTTCTGACAACGGAGTTAATCTTGCGCATTGGCCCGACGCAGGCACAGCTGGTTTCAGAGGAGAAAAGGGCACTACGTGGGACGGTGCTTATCGTGTGCCCATGCTGATAAAATGGCCTGGTAAGATACCCGCTGGTAAATACACAGGAGAATTCATGACAAGTGAAGATTGGGTGCCTACATTGTTGAGCGCACTAGGAGAGAAGAATATCAAGAGCGAACTGCTTGACGGCAAATACGGGTACAAAGTGCACTTGGATGGCTATGACCAGTGGGATGTAATCACCAACAACGCACCTTCCAAGCGTAGGGAGTTCTTTTACTATGCCGAGTCTGAGTTGACTGCCGTGCGAGTAGACCATTGGAAGATGCACTTGGCTACAAAAGATACTTGGTTGGATGCCCCTCAAAAAATGGATGGCGGACTACTGGTCAATATCAAGTTGGATCCATTTGAGCGGACTCCTGGCACATCCGGTCACTTCGATTGGATGACATCAAAGACATGGATTGCTCCGATTTTCTCTCCGGTTTTAACCAATTACATGAAGAGTATGGCAGGCTTCCCTCCTCGACAAAAAGGCTCGGGAGTAGGTGCATCCACATTGTTTCCCACCAAATAAATAATCAGGAATTTGTTAATCGGACCAGGTATGATCACCCTGGTCCGATTTTTATTTTAAGGATTCGCTAATGCTTACAACTCTTGCCACAAAGTTTATGCGATACCTACTTTTTTACATCACGCACACATCTGAAACCAAGGTGACTTGCTGGTGAACGCCAGTCTCCCTTGCCTCGGGTTCCAACCATATATCTCGTACAGTATTGATCAGTACATAGGAACGAACCTCCACGTTGCACCTTCTTGGATACGCCCGGTTCAGAAGGGTCCATGGATGATGAAGGTCCTTGTGGGTTTTTGGTGACTTGATTTTCCGAAAGCGATACGTAATAATCACTACTATACCAATCACTACACCACTCCCAAACATTACCTGCCATATCGTACAAACCATATCCATTGGCCATGAATTTTTTTACAGGAGCCACACCTTGGTATCCATCCTCTCCAATGTTGTTTGATGGGAAATCCCCTTGGAAGGTGTTAGCCATATGTAAGCCTTTTGGCTTAAACGTATTTCCCCACGAATAAACGCATCCGGTGAGTCCTCCGCGAGCTGCAAATTCCCACTCCGCCTCGGTGGGTAGTCTTTTGCCAGCCCATTTGGCATAAGCGGCTGCATCTTCCCATGCAATATGCACCACGGGCATGTCAAGGTCTTTGTCTGAAATCGGAGCATTTCCATTTGGGTGCTTCCAATTGGCGCCCGTCACGTAACTCCACCATTGATAATGGTTGTTCAAATCCGTCTTTCGACTTGGAGGAATAAATACGACGGAGCCTGCAACCAGGTTCTCTTCTGGTGCCGTTGGGAATTCTTCACGTGTGGGTTTCCGCTCTGCAAGCGTGATGTATCCTGTTGCTTGTACAAATTCTGCGAATTGCTCGTTAGTCACCTCCGTTTCATCCATGAAAAACGGATCAACATAAACCGTGTGTATGGGTCTGGCATCATTCATTTCATCCGGCCCTCCGTTCTGTAGTTGTATTGGATTCACCCCACCCATACTGAAAGTGCCTCCTGGTACAAGTACCATGCCTGGATGAGTTTTCTTATTATCGACCTTGTTTTCCAGCGTTTTTTGGTAGAAAGCTCCTCCTCCTTCGACATAGGCGGATTGGTCATCACCAATGAACCCGCTTTCACAGGCGAGATTGAAATCCTTTACGATTTTTTCTTCACCTTTCGTTTCACCCACTTCACTTTTGCAGCCATTGTAAGCGAATGAAACTGCTAAAAACAGAGAGTTCCTGAGGATATGTTTGAAGTTGTAGCGGTTCATCTGGTAACACATTTCAACACAACTCAAGGAATACGCGATTCACTTGCACGCGATATAATATTGGACCAACTCACAATTTCTTCAGCGCTTCCAGCACATTGCACTCCACACGTTCTTTGATATTGGAAGTGATGTCTTTCAAAAACTTGGCACCTCGGATGTTTTCATAAAGTTCGACGTAGCGGTCAGATACCATTTGAACAATATCGTCTCCCATGTGTGGCACCATCTGTCCTTCTAGTCCTTGGAAGTGGTTTTCAATCAACCATTGACGCAAGAATTCTTTGGATAGCTGCTTTTGTGATTCTCCTTTTTGCTGACGCTCCTCGTAGCCCGCTGCATAAAAATACCTCGATGAATCAGGAGTATGGATTTCATCAATCACCATGATTTGCCCATCAAACTTGCCAAACTCGTATTTGGTGTCTACCAGTATCAACCCCCGCTCAGCCGCCATCTCGCTTCCGCGTTGAAACAATGCGCGGGTATATTTCTCCAGTTGAACATAATCAGCTTCCGAAACGATTCCTTGTGCAATGATATCCTCGCGCGAAATATCCTGATCGTGTCCGTGGTGACTTTTGGTGGTAGGCGTAATGATGGGCTCGAGTAGTTTATCGTTTTCTTTCAAACCTTCTGGCAGTTTCACGCCACACAATTCGCGCAATCCACTGCGGTATGTCCTCCACGCATGGCCAGCCAAGTAACCGCGTATAACCATCTCCACTTTGAACGGTTCGCACATCTTGCCTATGGTAACATTGGGGTCTGGAACATCAATCACCCAATTAGGAACTATGTCTTTGGTGGATTCCAAAAAATATGAAGCAAGTTGGTTCAACACCTGGCCTTTGTATGGAATTGCACGTGGAAGAATCACATCGAAAGCGGAGATTCGGTCGCTTACTACCATCACCAGGTATTTATTGTCAATGGTGTACACGTCGCGCACCTTGCCACTGTAAAAGGCGGATTGCTTTGGGAATTCGAAGGATGTGGATTGAAGGGTGTTTTCCAATGGGTTCATCGGTCGTAAATATCGTTTTTCTTGGTAAGTTTCAAATCCTGAAGAATGGATGATTTGACATTGATTTGGAAAAAATAATTCTGTTGGAATCCGAAAGGCACCCAGTTGAATCGCATCTCCCAGCAGTGCAGGTCGCGGAAAATGCCCAGGGAAGTGTACGACAAGTCGTTCTCAATGAAATCCCATCCTGTGTTGAAGGTCATCTTCCATTTCTGCGTCACAGACACATCACCGTTCATATTCAGCGTTTGGTTCAACTGCGATTCTTGTAAGCCGGGTTTTGAATAATTCAAGCTGTATCCAACCGACAAGTTGAAAGGAATGCTGTAGTCAACGTAATCCTGAATGTTGCGGTTGATTTCCTGGAGTTGCGCGTCGGTTCCTTTGGTGCTTGTTCGTTCTTTCTTGTTGCCTCCAACCAAAGAAAAGTTGACAGACGCATTGGCATTGGTAAGCCTTCCTAGTCGCTTGTTAGCATCCCATTCAAACTGGTTGATTTTTCTGCCCAATGAATCGGATATGTAAGGGTCGAAAGAGCCTGAAAAACTCAGGTTAACCTTCTCGAATAGTGTGGTTCGGCCATTGATGTTCAGGTTCGACCAATTAAGCGAATCTGAGGCAAGGTTGTAATTGATGTTTGCGGAAAGGCTTTCGAAAATCTTGATTTTTTTCAGGTTCGTGGTGCTGTCTGTTTGCTGACGCACTTTCATTTCCAAATTATTGTCGATTGCAAAACCTAGAGCTCCGTATTTGCCGGATGGCGGGCCTCCGAAAATGCCGTTTTGGTATATGGAATAAGACACGGATTCTCCAGTCGCATCGGTATAGTTTTTATAACTGTTGAAGGACTCGGAACTGAAATCAGGACGGTAACCAAAACTTACGGTAGGAGATATCACATGTCGGATGGCGGCAATTTTACCCTTGTTGAATTGCACCATTCCATAGAGTCGCGTGTTCATGGATGCCGAAATTTGGAAGTCGCGGGCCGCCCTGAGTCCTTTGACGGTGTCGGTTAAAACCGTTCCGGCATCGCTGTCGTACGCTTTGCGGATGGTTTCGGGGTACCATCTTTCGTTATAGGTAAAGGATGGTGAAAGCGTGAAATACTTCAAAACCTTGGCCGATGTGCTGATAGGAATGGAATGCGACATGCCATATCGGAATTGGTCGTCTTCCTTGAACAACAAGGTGTCTTTGGTTAGAATGTTGTTCTGGAAATTATTTTGATAGCTGACGCCGATTTTTTCGAACCACTTTTCTCCGCCCAAGGCTGATTTGCGTTTGAATGGATAAATGCGGTTTACACTGAAGTTGGTGTTCGGTAGGCTCAATGAAATGTCGCGCGTCAAAGTGTTCTGGCTATGTGTGAGAGAGGCGGAAAACGAGTATGGCTTGCCGCTCCAGTTTTTAGACCAGGCTATCGAAGACTGAAAGGTGTTGGTAAGGTAGTTTCCTGCTGAGGAGATGTTGTTTTGGTAATAACCGGAGCTACCGGCATTCACATTTGCAGTAAAGCTGCTCCCTGGCCGTGCTTTTGCATCCTGTCGGTGGTTCCAGCGAACGAAAAAATCCTTGAAGAGATTGTAGTCTGGCAATTCCTTTTCGGAGGTTTTTATTTCTGAGTAGTTTATAGACACATTCCCATTGAAGCGATATCGAAGGGCGTAGTTGGAATTGAATTTTGCCGCCCAGCTTCCCATGGTGTATATGTCTCCTGTCAATGCGAAATCCACTACATCCCCAATCCCGAAGTAATAACCTCCGTCCTTGAAGAAAAAACCTAACCGACCCGATTCACCATAGGAGGGGAACAGGATGCCCGATGCCCGACCTTTCCGTGTAGGGAAATAACCGAATGGCACCATCAAAGGCGTGGGTACATCTTCGATAACGAGCCATGCCGGACCGGTAACAACTTTGCTGTCTTGGATTACCTTGAGCTTGTTGGATGAAATGGAAAAATGCGGATGCGGAAGGTCGCAAGTGGTGTATTTGCCGTTTCGAATGAAATAATTTTTCTCGTCCGTTTTCTTAACGGTTTCTCCTAGTATGAACCCATCACCCTGTTTGGTATTCACCTCGGTAATACGCCCCTTTTTTGTGTCGAAGTTGTATGTAACTGTGTTTGCAGAAAAGGAGTCGTCTTTTTGCTTGAAAACAGGTAGTTCGGTTTCCTTGCCGGTGGAATCTAGGCCACCTTTTGCCAACAACTGCCGTTTATTCCAATCCACCTCGATATAATGGGCGTCTAATTCGATGTCTTCATAGCGAACCTTGGCGTTTCCATACAGGTAAACAAGCTCTCCAGGGATATCGAAACGGATAGAGTCCCTAGCGGAATACTTGACCTTAGATTTCAGGTTCGAAGTAGATGCGGTATCGGCCTTTGGCACGGAAACTGTGGAGTCTGTTTGA
>JBKDSL010000033.1:0-897 GCA_046340555.1 Bacteroidota bacterium | reverse complement strand
TCAGGAGTGAGTACCTTCGTGTCCGTTAACCGTTACCTGAAAAGAAACTCAGCAGAACTCTTCTAAACATAAACGCATGTCAAAAAAGCCTGAAATAAAAAGCGCGCCCACGAGTTTCGTGTTCGGCAAGGCCAACTATCGCATCATGTTGATCGGTATCGGACTCATACTGGTTGGCTTTGCGCTGATGGCGGGAGGCGGCACCGATGATCCCAAAAAATTCAGCGAAGAACTTTTCAATTTCCAACGCATCACCTTGGCCCCTATTCTGGTGCTTTCAGGTTTCGTGCTGGAATTCTATGCCATTCTGAAAAAGAACAACGATTAACATAGGATGACGGTTGTTGAAGCCATCATTCTAGGTATCGTAGAAGGGTTGACGGAGTTTCTGCCCGTTTCCTCTACCGGACACATGATCATCGCCTCATCGCTGATGGGCATCGCTGAAGATGGTTTCACCAAAACCTTTACCGTATCCATCCAATTAGGCGCCATCCTATCGGTGGTTTTTCTTTATTGGAAACGGTTTTTCCAATCAGTGGGATTTTATTACAAGCTCTTGGTAGCATTCATTCCGTCCGCCATTTTCGGGGTTTTGTTTGGCGATCACATTGATGCCATGTTGGGTAATGTGATGGTGGTGGCGGTGGCGCTATTAATAGGAGGTGTTTTCCTGGTTTTCCTTGATAAGATTATACAAGAGCCCGATCCTTTGGTAAAGTCTGAGACAGATGAAAGACCTAAAGATGTTTCCTATAAAACAGCATTGGGCATCGGACTATTCCAAGTGATTGCCATGATCCCTGGGGTTTCGCGTTCTGCCGCAACCATTGTTGGCGGCATGTTCAACGGATTGACTCGAAAAGCGGCGGCGGAATTTTCATTTTTCCTGGCCGT
>JBKDSL010000032.1:0-2504 GCA_046340555.1 Bacteroidota bacterium | reverse complement strand
AAACGGAATTGCGGACGGTAGTTAATAAAGCCTTCAAACCAGGTGAAACGTTGGATTATCGCATCCACTACGGATTGATAGATGCCGGTGAGGCAAGGCTCCATGTGAAGCCTACTACGTTTAAAGTAAAGGATCGTTTGGCTTACCATGTGGTTGGCACGGGTAAGACCTTAGGCGCCTTCGATTGGTTTTTCAAGGTCCGCGACCGGTATGAAAGCTACATAGATACCGAGGCTTTGATTCCTTGGATTTTCATTCGCCGCATCAGTGAAGGTGGCTATAAGAAAAACCAGGATGTGAACTTTGATCATTACAACCGTAGCGCTAAAAGCAATACAGCAACAATTCCCGTTCCTGAGAACGTACAAGACTTGGTGTCTGCCTTTTATTACGCCCGTACAATTGACTTCGCAAATGCAACAATTGGACAGGTGTTTCCGATGAAGGCGTATTTGGATGACGAAGTTTTTCCGATGAATATAAAATATATCGGCAAAGAGGACATTAAAACCAAGTTGGGTACTTTCATGTGCATAAAATTCCGAACGATGCTTTTGCAGGGGCGCGTTTTCAAAGAAGAGGAAGACATGACCGTTTGGGTTACGGATGATTTGAATCGCATTGTAGTGCGGGCCCAAGCCGAAATCCTTGTTGGATCCATTAAGATGGACTTGAAGTCGTACGATGGATTAGCCAACCCACTTAGCTCAAAGAAGTAGTGGTTAGTAATTAGTAAGTAGTGGGTAGTATTATTAATGCCACTGCCACTGCTACTGCTACTGCTACTGCTACTGCTACTGCTACTGGTACTGCTACTGGTACTGGTGCTACTACTACTACAACTTCGCCACTAGCTCAGCTTTCTGAACGGCATTCGTAGCTGCTCCCTTGCGCAGGTTGTCGGCTACAACCCATAAGTTGAGAGCATTGCTGATGCTTTCATCTCGGCGGATCCGCCCGACAAACACCTCATCTTTGCCTTCGGCGAACAAAGGCATCGGATATGAAAAAGCATCCGGGTCATCAAGCACAATCACTCCAGAAGTATTGCGCAGTGTTTGGAACACATCCGACAATTCGAAAGGCTTTTCAAACTGCACATTCACCGACTCGGAGTGTCCGCCTTTAACGGGAACACGTACTGCGGTAGCAGTTACCTGGATGGATTCGTTGCGAAGAATCTTGCGGGTTTCATTCACCAATTTCATTTCCTCTTTGGTATAACCGTTGTCGAGGAATACATCACATTGCGGAATCACATTCCGGTGGATGGGATATTTGTAAACCATGTCGGCCGCCTTGCCTGCGGTTTCATCTTCGAGCTGTTGCAGCGCTTTCACGCCTGTACCGGTCACCGATTGGTAGGTCGACCCCACGATGCGTTGAATATTGTATTGCTTGTGCAACGGCGCCAGAGCCATCACCATTTGAATGGTGGAGCAATTGGGGTTGGCAATGATTCGATCGGCCTTGCCAATGATGTCGCCATTGATTTCGGGAACCACCAGCTTCTTGTCGGGATCCATCCGCCAAGCGGATGAGTTATCAATAACCACTGTTCCGGCTTCTGCAAACCTTGGTGCCCACTCCAATGAGGTATTGCCGCCAGCTGAAAAAAGAGCAATGGCCGGTTTGCTGTCGATGGCCTCCTGCATACCCACTATTGGAAACTCACGTCCCTTGAAAACCACTTTCTTCCCAACAGACTTATCTGTAGCAACCGGAATCAATTGCGTTACAGGGAACGACCGCTCCTCCAAAACCTTTAGCATCACGGAACCTACCATACCGGTGGCCCCTACAATTGCAATCTTCATTGAAATGGAATAAAATCGGGGGCTAAATTATTCCAAATTTCCAGTTTTGTGGTGGTTATTTTTGCAGCTATGGGCTATACATCCTATTTATGGTGTTTGATGTTGATTCTTGTGGGGTCGGTATTCCAACAAGTTCAAGGGCAAACGATAAGGGTGGTTGATTCGGAAACGGAAATGCCTTTGGAAAACGTTACCATATATTCCCAACGATCAGAAGTGTTGGCCATAACCAATAACAAGGGCGTGGCAGACGTCCATGCTTTCAAAAACGAAACGGAAATTGATATCCGGCTATTAGGATATGAATCTGTACGGATATCGTTTGAGGAGCTGGAGCGCAAAAACATGATGGTACGTTTGGTGATTTCAGGAATTGGACTGGACGAGCTTGTGATTTCGGCTACCAAATGGAATAAATCCGTTTCGAGCACCATTCAACAAGTGATTTCGATTAGTCCTGCTCAAGTTCAACTTTCGCAAACGCAAACGGCAGCCGACTTGCTTACCTTAACCGGTGCGGTATTCCTCCAAAAAAGTCAACAAGCGGGTGGCAGCCCTATGATAAGGGGCTTTGCCGCAAATCGGTTGCTATATTCGGTAGACGGAGTACGTATGAACACTGCCATTTTCCGCAGTGGCAATTTGCAAAACGTTATTTCACTCGATCCGTTTGCAATTGAAAAGACG
>JBKDSL010000031.1:0-1432 GCA_046340555.1 Bacteroidota bacterium | reverse complement strand
CCACAACCAGTTGTTGATGGATGTGATGGACCGTGTGGCCCGCAGGCACAACTTCAAAGTGTTGTTGCACGAGAAGCCATTTGCCGGCATCAATGGAAGCGGTAAGCACAATAACTGGTCGTTGGTAACCAACACGGGTGTTAACTTGCTTTCGCCAGGAAACTCTCCTAAGACCAACCTGCAGTTCCTCACCTTCTTTGTGAACACCATTAAAGCATTTTACGACCATGCCGATTTGCTTCGCGCCAGCATCGCATCGGCAAGCAACGACCATCGCTTGGGTGCCAATGAAGCCCCTCCCGCAATCATGTCCATATTCCTTGGTTCGCAACTTAGCAATGTGTTGGATGAGATTGAGAAGTCGGTTGGCAAGGCCAAAATGACTCCTGAAGAGAAGACCCAAATCAAACTCAACATCGGGCGCATACCCGAGATCCTACTCGATAACACCGATCGTAACCGCACATCTCCATTCGCATTCACCGGAAACAAGTTCGAGTTCCGTGCAGTGGGTTCGTCAGCGAACAGCTCCAATGCCATGCTGGTATTGAACACCATTGTAGCGAACCAACTCAAGGAATTCACCAAAGAAGTGGATGAGCTTATCGCGAAGGATTTGAAGAAAGACGAGGCCATTCTGCAGGTTTTGCAGCAATATATCGTTCATTCCAAAAAGATACGTTTCGAAGGGAATGGTTACGGCGATGAGTGGCGCGAAGAAGCGCACAAGCGTGGTTTGTCCAACGTTACCACCACTCCACCCGCCTTGGACGCATATGTAACTGAAAAGTCGAAGAAGCTGTTCCACGACAACAACATCTTCTCACACCGCGAGTTGGAAGCCAGGCATGAAATCCTCCTGGAGACCTACATGAAGAAGATTCAAATCGAATCCCGTGTAATGGGCACTTTGGTGCTAAACCACATTGTTCCTTGTGCGGTGAAATATCAAACCGAATTGATACGTAACGTTGAAGGTTTGAAAGGACTTGGTCTGAAGGATGAGCACTACCGAATCCAAATGGAACTCATCAAGGAGATTTCTGAACACGTGGCCATCATCAAGACCAAAGTGGATGAGATGGTGGATGAACGCAAGAAAGCGAACAAGATCGAACATGCACGTGAAAAGGCAATCGCATATTGCGACAAGGTTCGTCCGCATTTCGATGAAATCCGTTACCACGTCGACAAGCTGGAGCTGATTGTTGAAGACTCTAGTTGGCCCTTGCCTAAATACCGCGAGATGCTTTCTGCACGATAACATGTCGCATAAGTACTGCCATAGGCCGGTCCCCTACCCTGGGCACCGGCTTTTTTATGCCTTTTTACGCAAATCCGACATTATATTTGCCATATCATGCAACGAAATGGAACGGAGTGTTGTTCTACTGTTCAAATTAAAGCTATCGACATGCACCTCAAAACAAAA
>JBKDSL010000030.1:0-2807 GCA_046340555.1 Bacteroidota bacterium | reverse complement strand
CCGTAATGACCAACTTGGAAATAACCAGACTCAAAACGGAAGTAGAGCGAATCGACCCCAACGCTTTCCTGGTGATGAGCACCGTGAACGAAACAAAAGGTGGCACATTGAAAAGAAGAAGGGTTTTATAGAAACCGTCAGCCATAAAAAAGCCCCTGATTCATTTGAACCAGGGGCTTTGCTTATTCAATTTAAATTACGCTTGCTTCTTGCGGCTCAACATATCGTAAACGATAGGTGAAGCAATGCAAAGCGATGAGTAAGTACCAACGATTACACCAATCAACAGGGCGAATGTGAAACCTCGGATAACCTCACCTCCGAAAATGAAGATGGACATCAATACGAAGAAGATCGTTAACGAGGTATTGATGGTACGGCTAAGGGTAGAGTTGAGGGAATTGTTCAGGGTATCCTTCAAATCCCACTTTTGATGCAGATTCATATTCTCACGAACACGGTCGAACACGATTACCGTATCGTTTATGGAATAACCCACTACCGTGAGGATGGCGGCGATAAATGCCTGATCAATTTCCAAGGAGAACGGAAGAACTCCCCATAGAATCGAAAAGAGACCGAGCGTAATCAATACGTCGTGAGCCAAGGCCAGAACCGCACCGGTACCAAATGCCCACTTACGGAATCGAACCACAATGTATAGGAATATCACAACGAGTGAGAATAGGACTGCGTAGCCTGACGACACTTTCAAGTCATCTGCGATAGTTGGTCCCACCTTTTGGGAGCTCATGATTTGGTCCTCTTTGATGCCCAAGCCGGCAACCAAAGCACCCTCCACTTTCTGGTCGGCATCGGTTGAGTTGTCGCTGATCATGTAGGTGGTGGTGATCTTCACTTGATTCGATGGACCGAAGGACTTCACCTCAGGAGCGGATCCGAATGGCTGTGATAGCTTTTCGCGGATTTCGCTGGTCACTACGTTTTCATCAAAACGAACCACATACGAACGACCCCCTTTGAAATCTACACCCGTGCTGAAGCCACGAATGAACATAGAGGCTATGCCAACCAAGATGATGATAGAGGATATGGTGTAATACATCTTACGGCCGCCAATCCAATCCACTTTGATGTTCTTGAATGCGTTTTGGGTCATTGGGGTAAAGAACTTCACCGACTTGTTACGATCCAAGCGCCATTCGAAAATCAAACGGGTGATGAAGATGGCCGTAAACATGGAGGTAAGGATACCGATGATCAGGGTAGTGGCGAAGCCTTGGATAGGACCGGAACCGAATACGTAGAGAATGATAGCAGATAGGATACTCGTTACGTTCGCATCGATGATGGAAGAATAGGCCATCTTGTACCCATCGGCAATAGCCAAACGAACACCTTTCCCGGCTGCAATCTCTTCGCGGATACGTTCATAAATGATGATGTTTGCATCCACAGCCAAGGCCAATGTTAACACGATACCTGCAATACCAGGGAGTGTCAAAACAGCACCCAAAGATGCAAGCACGCCGAAGATGAAGAAAATATTGACGAACAACGCAACATCAGCAGCCCAGCCGGCATTGCTGTAATAGAAGCCCATGAACAAGAGGATCAATACCAAGGCGATCACGAATGACATCAAGCCTGAGTTGATAGCCTCTTCACCCAGTGATGGACCAACTACTGCTTCCTCTACAATGCGTGCAGGTGCAGGAAGCTTACCGGCCTTCAGGATGTTAGCCAAGTCTTTGGCTTCGTTGATTTCAAAGTTTCCAGTGATAGAGGAGTTTCCGCCAGCGATCTCACCTTGAACGGTAGGGAAGGAGTAAACGTTGTCGTCCAACACAATGGCGATGCTTTTGCCAACGTTTTCTGCGGTGAGGCGTTTCCACACGGAAGCACCTTCAGCATTCATACGCATGGAAATCTCAGGTTGGCCGTTGAATTGTCCGAAGTCCTGACGGGCATCCGAAATTGCAGATCCATCCAATGGAGGGTTGTTATCGCGACCGTTTGTTTTGATGGCTACCAACTCATGTACTTGTGCCTCTTTGGTAGGAGGTTTTACACCCCACAAGAACCTCATGTTTTTTGGAAGCAAAGCCTTCACCTCATCACGAGCCAAAATAGCATTCACTTTGGCTGTGTCTTTCACTGCAGAGTAACCTACAACTGGTCCGCGTTGGAACTCACTTTGGTTTTGCGCGTTTTGGAAGATAGCAGGTCCCAGTACGGCAAAGAGTGGATTCTCTTTTGCAAAGGCTTCAACCGACTTCGAAGCAGAGTCATTAGCTGCCGCTGATGTGTCGTTCTTTATCTGATCAAGCAATGCAGGCTTTGATGTGTCGCTTGAAGCGGTCTGGGTAGTGTCGTTGGAAGAAGCTTCTGCAGTTGCAGTGGTATCTGCCTTTGCAGTTGTGTCGACAGTAGCAGCCAACAGTGAATCCTTCTTCTCTGTTTTGCGCAGGCTTTCATTGATTTTGTTCAAATAATCAAACACATCCTTGTTCTCCCATGTTTCCCAGAACTCCAATCGGGCAGTTCCTTGAAGCAGTTTGCGAACACGAGCGGGTTCTTTCACACCTGGTAGTTCAACCAGAATACGACCCGAGCCTAGTTGTTGGATGTTCGGTTGTGTAACCCCGAATTTGTCGATACGTGTACGAAGAATATTGAATGAACGGTTGATGGCACCATCTGCTTCTTCACGGATTACCGCAATTACCTGCTCATTGGTTGAATTGAAATTGATACGGTCCTGGAGTTCCATGGTGCTGAAAACAGCAGCCAGCTTCGCATTTGGATCCACTTTGGAAAATGCCTCGCCGAAAAGGGTTACGAAA
>JBKDSL010000029.1:0-12909 GCA_046340555.1 Bacteroidota bacterium | reverse complement strand
CAAGTGCCCTTGACTCAAATGACTTCAAATAAAAAAGTACCCAAGGCTTATACCTTGTTGTCCAATATTTGAATCCAGTCAAACCGTTGTGCTCACCAATCCGCCTACTGATGTCATTGGTGTGCCCCACATAAACCTTGTTGAAATTTTGCGAAAAAATAGCGTAAGCCCAGAACATAAAAAGTCAAAAAAAAAGACCTGGTAAAAGTACCAGGTCATAGTAGCGGGGGCCGGACTCGAACCGACGGCCTTTGGGTTATGAGCCCAACGAGCTACCACTGCTCCACCCCGCAATATGCTTTAATTCAGGCAAATCGATTTAAAATATTTAATGCCTCGAATTTTAAAACTCAAATATCGGACTGCAAAAGTAGTAAATTAAATGACATAAAAATCTTTATGCATAAATCTAGTTACAAAACAATCAGTGGCCCACCCAATACACCCCAACACGCCAATCGGCTATGTTACCATAAGTGACTGAATCCGCTACTGCGTCCAAGTCGCGCCCAAAAAAGCCAGTCCAGTCAAAACCCGAGTCAAGACCACCCTTTTCGCTGATGATAATGTTAGGAGAACCGTTTTTCATGATTTGATCAGAACTAGAGAATCCACTCCAAACAGGAAAGGAGCGACAACTATTTCCCCAAGTTAAGGCAGGTGCCCACGGACCAACAACGATGTCCGACTGATGCAAGTCGACGCCAATACGTTCCTGAATTGACTTCAGAACATACGTGCGCTCATTAAATGCCTTGACTAAAACATATAGGTTAACCACAAAAACCAACGCAACGAGACCTAACAAAAAGGTTCTAGCTTTAGGGAAAAGTCCAGCCAACCAAGCCTCAGTAAGCACAGCCGACGAGAACAACCCCATCGACACATAAAAACTGACCATGTATCTCATCGGCAAATAATCCATTGGTAATTTATGTAGCTCCAACACCAACCAAGCAAATGAAAAAATCGACCAAGTTGACAAGGCAACTCTCCTACTTCTGTCAAAAAAAACCTTAAAGAAAATACCCAACGAAACCACAAACAACACCACAAAAAATGACATCTTTTTCCGGAATAAATATGCCTTACAGTTATCTAAAAAAGCATCCCACGAAATCGTGTCCAAGGATAGGGATCCCGACTGCGCCTTTTGAAAAACATGCCACTCATCTCTAAAAACGAAAAAATATGCAAGGAACAGAAGCGTAGTGGTAATGACCGAACCCGCAACAACCTTTGATTGTCCAGACAAGTTAACTCCATCAGCATTTCGACGGTTCATTATCATCTTAAACCACCACAACAGAGGCGGAAGCATAAACAGATACAAAAACTGTATTTTCATCCCAACAGCCATGATTATCGCGAATTGGGACCCCAAAAACCAACCGAACTTCGAATCCTGAAAAAACCTGTTCAAACAAAAACCCGATAGCAATACAAAAGACACGGCAGCCATCTCCGATAGCGCCAAATGCGCATGCTGGTGCACCGAAATGAGTGAAAAAGTGGTTAATATGAACACTATTGCTAAAGTCCTGGAAGACTTCAATGCCCAAAGCAACAATAAAGCCATCAGTACCAGAATTAACACGGTTGACCGAGCCACCAATTGCTCGCACCCAAAGACTGCCATGGAAAAACCTTGGACGATTGAAAACAAAGGAGCCTTGATAAATCCATCGCTTTCCATCAAATCAAAACCGTGACCATTCAGAAAGTTCCTTACTTGGCACAACAGAATCCCATCATCTGTCCAAGCCGCCCTACTACCAGTGGCCATAGAAATATCCGGATCGGATTCAAGAAATACGAGCTGCGACATCAAATAACCGATTAAAAGCAATCCGATTGCGATGCGATTGGCAGGACCGGACCAAGGCGATTTCATGTCGACCAAGATAACAACAGTTAACTGCCCGAACAAATGCGTACTTTTGCAGTATCATGAACCATCAAGCAGGATTTGTAGCCATAATAGGCAGGCCTAACGTGGGCAAATCAACCCTGCTCAATGCGATGTTGGGTGAAAAGCTATCCGTAGTCACCCACAAAGCGCAAACCACACGCCACCGAATCAAAGGGATTCTGAACGGCGAACATTACCAAGTGGTTTTCTCCGACACGCCTGGCGTACTCAAACCCGCATATACGCTTCAAGAGCGGATGATGGGTGCCGTGGATGCATCATTGGAAGATGCCGATGCCATTTTACTCGTTGTGGAATGCGGTGAGAAAAAAGCGGCCGATGAAATCGTAGAACGCATTGGAAAAACAGAACTTCCATTGGTTATTGCCATTAATAAAGTAGACCTTACCGACCAAGAGCAGCTGGAGCGCGCCGTTGAATATTGGCAAGAGTCGTTATCTCCCAAAGCCATTGTTCCCATTTCAGCAACCGAAGGCTTTCATATCGACCAACTCAAGGATGTATTGGTATCCTTGATTCCCGAGAACCCTCCTTACTACCCAAAGGATGACCTCAGCGACCGCAACGTCCGTTTTTTCGTATCAGAAATGATTCGCGAGCAAATCCTGAAGCAATACAGCAAAGAGATTCCTTATTCGTGCGAAGTGGTGATAACCGAGTACAAGGAAGATGCCGCTATCGATCGTATCCGTTGCGAAATCATTGTGGATCGTGAATCACAAAAGGCCATTTTACTGGGAAACAAAGGAACTGCGATCAAGCAGCTGGGCATCCAATCCAGGAAACGTATAGAACAATTCGTTGGCAAACATATCTTCTTGGAACTTACTGTGAAAGTACGAACCGACTGGAGAAACGACCCAAAATCACTCGACCGATTCGGTTACAACTGACAATAAAACGCCGTGGCCAATATAGTAGCAATAGTAGGACGACCCAATGTGGGCAAATCAACACTCTTCAACCGACTGGTTCAGGAGCGTAAGGCCATTGTGGATGAAGTGGCAGGTGTAACACGCGATCGTCATTATGGCAAATCGGAATGGACAGGCCATCACTTCACCGTAATAGACACGGGTGGATATGTACGAGGATCAGAAGACATTTTCGAAGATGAGATTCGCAAGCAGGTAATGCTGGCTGTTGATGAAGCGGATGTTATTTTGTTCGTGGTGGATGTCACTACCGGCCTCACCGACCTCGACGAAGAAGTTGCCCGCATGCTTCGCAAGTCCAAAAAGAAAGTCTTGCTTGTTGCCAACAAAGTCGACCATTCAGGTCGTGGTTTTGAGAACGCTGAATTTTACAAGCTTGGCCTCGGTGAAATCTTCAACATCTCCGCCATCAGTGGAAGCGGCACCGGCGAACTATTAGACGAGACCGTAAGTGACTTTCCTCAAGAAGAACCCGAACAAGACAACTTGCCTAAAATAGCCATCGTTGGTCAACCCAACGTAGGTAAATCCTCGTTGCTCAACACTCTGCTTGGTATGGAGCGCACGATTGTAACCCCCATGGCGGGCACTACACGCGATACCATACATACACGCTACAAAGGGTTTGGATTCGATTTTTACCTGATTGACACCGCTGGACTGCGACGCAAAGGAAAAGTAAAGGAAGATATTGAATTCTACTCCGTGATGCGGACCATCCGAGCCATTGAGGATTCGGATGTATGTATTTTGATGATTGATGCCACACAAGGATTAAGCGCCCAAGACATCAATATTTATGGATTGGCAGAGCGAAACAAGAAGGGCATCGTGTTACTGGTCAACAAGTGGGATCTCATCGAAGGCAAGGAAAAGAGCATGAAGTTGATTGAGGAGGAAATACGCGAAAAGCTCGCCCCGTTCAACGACATACCAATCATCTTCACTTCCGTACTGAAAAAACAGCGGATACATAAAGCGCTGGAAACCGCTCTCGAAGTTTATCAGAACCGCAAACAACGCATCAGCACGTCTACTCTCAACAAGGTGATGCTTGCAGTAATCGAGCATTACCCACCCCCATCCACCAAAGGGAAATCCATCAAGATCAAATACGTGACCCAATTACCCGGCGGCAACCCACACTTCGCGTTTTTCTGCAATCTGCCCCAATACATCCGAGACCCATATCGCCGTTACTTGGAAAATCAACTACGCGCGAACTTCAACTTAACCGGAGTGCCCATATCGATACATTTAAGGGCGAAAAGCGAATAACGACTTGTCCTTAGCTCGACACGCGTCATTTGTTGCTTGCTACTTTACATTAGGCACAAGCAACAACACACCCTTAGACAGTTTCTCGATTTGAGCTTTGTTGGTAAGCATGGGACGATAGAGTCCATTAGCGTGCAATATTGCTTGATCGTTGTAATGCCTGCTCATAACATGACCGGATTGGCCTGTTGGCAAAATACTAAGTGCATGTTGTGGGTTGCCAAGAGCTACAATGGTGCGCATCGCGGGGCCGAAAGCCACTTCGAAGGTGGAATCCGTGCGCATGTGGAACGACATGTTGTTGATGGTTTCCATACCTCCAGGCACCGCATAAGGACCGATATTGAATATCTTGTTCAATGGTTTTACTTGACCTAAGGCATGCTTGTGTTCCAGCGTGTGCATGTTGGCCCATTTCCAATTTCTACGATTCGGAAACCTATTGCTTAAAAACCGAATGGCTTTTTTAAACGAATCCATTACAATCTGGTCCCGGTTTTCCACCACATCTTTCGTTTCAACATTATCCCACCAAGGCGATAGAGGATCGGAAAGAAGGGCTTTATAGGAACATTTCATTTGATGGGTGTTTCTAAACATCCGGAATTGTTCATCACCCATCTCATCCTTCATCATCATCTCCGTTATCCCCGCAAGGGTAAGATAATATACGGATGGAGCTGGATCATCTAATCCATGCCCTCCCTGCCAAGTTGATAACAAGAAAAGGCCGAACAGCTCATCCGCGGAAGCGTTTTTAACCACCAATGGCTCCAATAATTGTTGCAGCAAACGGGCATAAGAGCGATGTGAATCCGAAACATCATCGTTCATGATAGATACCATATCTGAAATAGTCATTGAACTATCGGCTGCCAAGAGCGATTCCAATCGGTTAGCACGATCAAAAGGCGGATAATAACCGGGCAGCTTAGAGGTAACTGTATCGAGCGCCTCGTTGGCAGTATAAACAAATCCGCCAGAAGGATTAATGCGATGCGGATTGGAATCAAACGGATAATAACTGGTGATATCAAAATCCCCCGACGATCCATCCACAATGAATTTTGATAAGGAGTCTTTTGGATATACAGGAATCTTGGCTGCAGCCCAAACCGCAATGTTACCGTCAGTATCGCCATAGGCAATGTTCAGGCCGGGAGCATTCAACTGTGAAACGGCTTTATAAGCCTCTTTCATGTTTTTGGCTGTAGCTAATCCATAAGTTGTTTCAAATGCCGTTACGGGTTGTTGCAAGTAGACCCACCACAAAGAAACAGGACCCATCTGCAAAGAATCTACCACGTCTACCACATCGGTAATCACCGGCCCATGTATGGTTTCGCGAATGGTAATCAACGTGTCGGACTCACCCTTTACAGCAATGCGCTCCTTACGGGTAAGAAAAGGTTTGACATCACCTTTGTGACGGTAGCCTTGTTGTCCCACTTGCTCTTCGCGGTAAAGTTGAATGTCGTCGTTTTCCAAAATAGTAACACCATAAGAGCTGAAGCCGTTATGGGCCACCAAGGGGAAGGGCATGCCAGCAATGTACTTGCCGTATAGGTTCATGCCAGGATATTGTAGATGAGCCTCAAACCATACAGCTGGCTGTTGATATCCAATATGCGTATCGTTCGCAAACAGCACACTTCCATTTTGTGATCGTGCGCTAGACACCACAAAGGCATTACTACCAGTCCAAATTTGAAACGGCAGCGACTGTTGAGTTTGATCTAATAAAGCAGATAAAGATGCGCGTGAGCTAGAGTCATTTCCAATGGCTGACTTTTCAAAAATGGCGCACTCCGGACAAACATACTTATAATACTCAGGGCCAAGTGCCTTAAGATGTTCCATTACAGGATCTATCTTTAAAGTCTCTGTAAAACTGAAGGCCATGTAACCGGCTATCAAATACATGTCGACAGGAGTAAATGGCTGCGGCTTGATGCCCAACAACTGAAACTCGGTAGGCAGCGGACTGTTTGCCATGAAATAATTGAGCCCATTGATATAGGCCGAGGCCTTTTGCTGCCATTCGCCTTGCATATTTGTCATGAAAGCAGCTCCATGGAATCGGGCCTGTTTCTCAAATCCAAGCGTCTTGAAAAACGCATCCGTACGCACTAGGTCCTTACCGAATATTTCAGATAATCTACCTGAGCCCACTCTTCGCAAGAGCTCCATTTGAAAAAGTCGTTCGCGGGCAACGGCATAGCCCAAAGCGAAAAAGGCGTCGGTATCATTTTGCGCGGCAATATGCGGAACGCCGTAATGGTCGTAGCGAACCTCTACGGTGTCGGACAAGGTTGAAACGGATACCATACCTACTTCATCCGGAACCACTGATTTTAAATAACCAAGGACGCTCGCGAGGGCGACAACCAAAACGACAATGATTACCAAAAAGATGCTTTTGACCCTTTTCATTCTTCAGGATATTTTGGAAATGATTTTTGGAATTCGAACCGACCATCCAACCACGCGCAGCAACCGTGTACCAAACCGTTGGTTACAACGATAAAGGGCGCGGCCAAGCCATTTTGATACCGGGAAGCTTGATAGAAGACTTCGGGCGATATTTTGACATCGGGAGCTTTGCATTCGACAATCATCCATGGCTTACCTATTCGGTCGTATGTAACAATATCGGCGCGGTTAGTCATCCCATTGAGGACCAATCCAACCTCCAATGCCATATAACCTTGAGGATACCCCAGATGGTCGCGCATGAAAACCGCAAAGTGTTGACGCACCCATTCTTCGGGTGTCAGCACCACAAATTTCCGCCTGAATACGTCGAAAATTTCCTTACTTTGCCCTAAGGAACGTATCGTGAAATCGAAAGGCGGAAGGTTGAGTTCTTTCACCTCGCTAAATTAAGATTTCCGTCGCTCTGTAACCCGTTTTTCCAAAAGCCCAACCGTGGAAAGCAAAAAGGAAATTGTAAACAACTGGCTGCCCCGTTATACGGGAACGCCACTTACTTCATTTGGCAAATACATTTTGCTTACCAATTTCGGCCATTATGTAGAGCTGTTCGCCAAGTGGCACAAGGTGAAGGTGATGGGCAAAGACAAACCGATGCCCAATGCCACTGCCAAGGGCATCACCATCATCAACTTCGGTATGGGGAGCGCCAATGCCGCCACCATCATGGATTTGCTGGGAGCCATTGAGCCCAAAGCCTGCCTGTTTTTGGGCAAATGCGGCGGTTTGAAAAGGAAAAACAAACTGGGTGACTTGATACTACCAATAGCCGCTATTCGTGGCGAGGGAACATCCAACGACTACATGCCACCGGAGGTTCCTGCACTTCCCGCGTTCAGTCTGCAAAAAGCTGTTTCCACCACCATCCGAAACCACAACCGGGACTATTGGACGGGGTCTGTTTATACCACCAACCGAAGGGTGTGGGAGCACGACAAGGAATTCAAATCCTATCTGCAAAAAACCCGCTGCATGGGTATCGATATGGAAACCGCTACTTTGTTTGTAGCAGGATTTGCCAACAAGATTCCTGCAGGCGCCTTGTTGCTGGTTTCTGATCAGCCCATGATTCCAGAAGGCATAAAGACCGATGCAAGCGATCGCAAAGTGACCTCAGAATTTGTGGAAAGTCATTTGAAAATCGGCATCGATTCCCTTAACGAATTAATAAATAACGGCCTTACCGTAAAACATCTCCGGTTCTAAGCAATGGCTGCGGCAACTTTTGAATCCATCATGAAAGACATTAAGGCTCGGAAGTTCCAGCCGGTGTATTTTTTTCATGGTGATGAGCCTTACTTTATCGATTTGATAGACGAGGCTATCGAAAAAACGGTACTAGACGAAGCAGAACGCAGCTTCAACCAATCCGTATTTTACGGTAAAGACACCGACTTATTGACAGTGATCAGTACGGCTCAGCGATTTCCGATGATGTCCGAATACCAAGTGGTGATTGTTCGCGAGGCGCAAGACCTTAAAGGCTTCATCAAAGGAAAACGCGTAGATGATTCGGGTGAATCAGACACGGCTAAAGGCAAATCAGCCGACAAGGATCCTTTAATCGAATATTTGAAATCCCCTGCGCCTTCTACCATCTTGGTGATATCCTACAAGCACAAGCCTGTAGACAAACGCATGAAGGTTTTCAAAGAGTTGGAGAAGTCTGCCACTGTTTTGGAATCGAAACAGCTGTATGCCGACAAAGTGCCTGGTTTTATATCATCCTATGTTAAATCAAAAGGCTTCCAGATTTCAGACCAATCCGGAAAGCTGTTGACGGAATACTTGGGTGTGGACTTAAGCAAGATTACCAACGAGCTCGACAAAGTGATGATTGGCATGAACAAAGGGGGTGAGATATCCCCTGAGATCATAGAAAGGGAGATTGGCATCAGTAAGGACTTCAACGTATTTGAATTGCAAACCGCCCTTGCACAGCGCGATGTGATGAAGGCCAACCGCATCATCAATTATTTTAGCGCCAATAGTAAAGCCAATCCTTTGGTGTTAACGATTGGAGCATTAAATACCTACTTCACAAAAATCATAACCTATCATGCGTTCCGCAATCAGCCAGAAGTGAATTTGGCTTCAGCTTTGAAGGTGCACCCATTTTTCATGAAGGAATATGAATTGGCTGCACGCAGCTATCCTTTAAGCGTATGCATACGCATAATAGGATGGCTTCATGAGTGCGACCTTAAATCGAAAGGCGTGGGCAATCGGAAAATCGAAGACCATGACTTGCTCAGGGAACTTATTTTTAAAATCCTACATCCGCAATCGGTTCCCGCTTAATATGTCCGAAGAATTGAAAAAGGTGCGAGTCAGTTGTGTTTCGTATCTCAACTCAAAGCTGTTTTTATATGGTTTGCAAAACCATCCGATTCAAGATGAAATAGAATTGAGCTTGGATCATCCTCGTGAATGCGCCGAAAAACTGATGAGTGGAAGGGCCGATATCGGGTTGGTTCCTGTTGCATCTTTGTTACGCATACCAGGCTACCGCATCATAACCAACAAAAGTATTGGAGCCGACGGCGCTGTTCGATCCGTTATGTTGTTCAGCAGAGTTCCTTTGGAACAAATAGAAACGATTTTATTGGATTATCAGTCGATGACTTCAGTTAACCTTTGCAAGGTCTTGTGTGAGGAGCATTGGAATATCAATCCTGTTTTTAGAGATGCCTTGCCAGGATACGAAAGGACCATAAACGGAACAACCGCGGCAGTAATAATTGGAGACCGAGCATTAGAATTGTTGGATACGTTTGAGTACGCTTATGATTTGGCCGAAAATTGGAAGCAGCTCACAGGACTGCCATTTGTATTTGCTTGTTGGGTATCCAACACCTCACTGCCAAAGGGATTTGAGGAGCGGTTTGATGAAGCCTTGCAGCAAGGCCTGGATGCTATTAACATGCTGATTCCAAAATTGACTGATTCACTCGGGCTTGAGTTGTCTGTAACAAATGATTATTTCCGCAAACATCTGCGATTCGATATGTCGGAACGTCACCGACAAGCATTACAACTTTTCTTAGGTAAAATTGCAATTTGATTTAGGCGACTGGCAGGTTTTATCCTGAGCGTTGCATTTTTTTCTTGCAGCTATCTATTTATTGTCATAGTTTTATTCTGACTTTTATTGACAACCCATCATAATCAAAAACCTCAAAATAACAATTCACACATTATGAAAACCAGACTCTTGTCACTAATGCTGATGGTTATTGGATTCAGTGGCGCAAATGCCCAGACTTGGAACCTAGCAGGAAATGCAGGCACTGATCCGACCACCATGTTTATTGGAACAACCGACTCCAAAGCTTTGCGCTTTCGAACCAACAATGGTGTGCGCATGCACATCAGCTCATTTGGCAAAATAGGCATCGGAACCACCAACCCGATCTTTAAAATGGATTTGGTTGGAGGCAGCTACAATACCGACTCGTTGTATAGAATTAAAGGTGTGGCCGTATTATCACGCGACAATTCCAACCGTATTCAACTAGGCGATGCTACCGCCAAGGTGGGTATTGGTACGGTCGCACCTGCTAACACACTACAGGTTGTTGGAGATGCGTCTTTCAGCCAAGACATTAACGTTAATGGAATTTCTATAGGGAAAGGAGCAGGTAGCTTCCTCACCAATACTACAAGTGGCTTACAAGCTCTTTCTAACAACACCACAGGAGAAAACAACTCCGCTTTCGGTTGGAAAGCATTAGTGTTTAATACAACAGGAAGTAACAATACCGCAAACGGCTCTGGAGCACTTTTTGCAAATACTGCAGGATTCAATAATTCCGCATTCGGACAATACGCTCTTGGAGCGAACACCAACGGATATGCCAATACGGCTCTTGGTGCACAATCATTGTATGCAAATACTACAGGATATGCTAACACTGGAATAGGGCAAGCTACCTTGACTTCCAATATTAATGGGTTTAGCAATACTGCTATCGGGCAAGCTTCACTTTATTATAGCACGTCAGGAAACTTCAACTCTGCACTTGGTTCTGAATCACTTTTTAATACTACACAGGGAAGCTATAATACTGCCATAGGCTACCGTGCTTTGTATTTTAATACCACCGGAACTTTAAATACGGCAATAGGAAGTGGTGCATTGGCTGGAAATACTTTTGGAGGAGCAAATACTGCAAATGGAGCTAGTGCATTAGCTAATAACACCTATGGAGTAGAAAATACAGCAGTTGGTTGTTATTCACTAGGAGCAAATACTTTAGGAATTAATAACACTGCCATTGGTTACTCATCACTTATTACAAATCTTTCAGGAAATGGTAACACTGCCAGCGGTTGGTATGCACTTGGCTATAACAGAAGTGGAGAGTACAATGCAGGTTTTGGATTCCATGCACTTTTAGATGACTCCTCATCATCTTATAATACAGCAGTAGGAACTTCTGCTGGAAGTTATTGGATTAATGGCAACGCAAATACTTTCATCGGTGGCTCAGCACGTGCTTTTGGCAATGGGAGAACCAACTCCACTGCAATAGGCTACAATTCAGAAGTTGACGCTTCTAACAAAGTGCGAATCGGCAACACAGCCATCACCTCCATCGGCGGACAAGTGGCTTGGACCACCTTCAGTGATGGCCGATACAAGCGCAATGTGGAAGAGGATGTACCTGGATTGGAATTCATCACCAAACTGCGCCCCGTAACCTATACTTCCGACATCACCGGACTCAACAACCATTATCCAAAGCCCGCATTGCGCGAGGGACAAAGGCAGGCACCCGAACAAGATGTAACCTCCCAAGAAGCCATCCGCTACAGCGGATTCATTGCTCAAGAAGTGGAAACAGCAGCCAAGGAAATCGGTTATGATTTCTCCGGTGTGGATAAACCACAGCGCGAAGGCAACCTTTATGGTTTGCGTTACTCAGACTTTGTAGTGCCCATGGTGAAAGCCATCCAGGAACAACAAGGGATTATTGAAAAACAACAAAAAGAAATAGCTGAATTGAAATCATTGATAAAAGGAGACAATTCATCCGGAGCCATTAAAATTGGTGTAACCGACGGTCGCGATGAAATACTACTGGGGCAAAACATCCCTAACCCTGCCGACAACTCCACCATCATTCCTTTCAGCATTCCAACCAACTGCAAAAGTGCCAGCATCCTCATTACCGATCATGCCACAGGCCGTGCCATCAAAGCCGTGCCTCTTAGCTGCAAAGACACGCATTTGATGCTTGATGCGGGTTCACTTGCCTCGGGCACCTACAGCTACTCGCTGTTTGTGGATGGTGTGAACATCGACACCAAGCAGATGGTTATTGTGAAGTAACACGATTCAATCCTCAAAAGAAAAAGGGAGGCCTTGTGGGTCTCCCTTTTTTGTTTCATAATATGATTTGAATTACAAATTACCTCTCCTACCCTGTTCGCGCTCGATGGCTTCGAAGAGAGCCTTGAAATTACCCTTACCAAATGACTTGGCGCCTTTGCGTTGTATGATTTCGAAAAAGACCGTTGGGCGATCTTCAACCGGCTTGGTGAAGATCTGCAACAAGTAACCTTCATCATCGCGGTCCACCAGTATACCCAGGTTTTTCAACGACTCAATATCTTCATCAATTTTACCTACACGCTCCTGCAAGGTATCGTAGTAAGTTGTTGGTACGGTAAGGAAATCAACACCTCGCTTGTGCAACTCAGAAACCGTTTCAATGATGTTATGCGTCAGCACAGCAATATGCTGCACGCCTGCACCATGGTAAAACTCCAGGTATTCGTCGATCTGTGATTTCTTCTTACCCTCAGCTGGCTCGTTGATTGGAAACTTCACATATCCGTTTCCATTGGCCACCACCTTACTCATCAAGGCTGAATATTCAGTAGAGATATCCTGATCATCGAATGTGATGATGGTTTTGAAACCCATCACATCCTCATAAAAGCGCACCCACTCGTTCATCTTGCCAAGCTCAACATTACCCACGCAATGGTCAACCACCTGCAATCCCACGGAAGTGGATTGCACACGACTCTTCATAGGAACATAACCTGGTAAAAACACACCCTTGTAGTTAGTGCGCTCAACAACTGTGTGGATGGTATCGCCGTAGGTGTGGATGGAAGCCATCTTCACCTCGCCGTGCTCGTCTTTTCGTGTATGTGGAGCTGTGTGACTTTTTGCGCCGCGCGATGTAGTCTCTTTCCAAGACTTCTCGGCATCATCTACCCACAATGCCAAAACCTTCACACCATCGCCATGCTTGG
>JBKDSL010000028.1:0-3618 GCA_046340555.1 Bacteroidota bacterium | reverse complement strand
GTACCCGACGGAGACGAACGCGACAAAGATGTGGGCAATGCCATCCGCTATGCGGTAGATAACGGCGCAAACATCATCAACATGAGTTTTGGAAAATCATTCTCACCTAACAAAACCTATGTGGATGATGCCATTGCGTATGCGGCGTCAAAAAATGTCCTGATGGTGCATGCGGCGGGTAACGATGGACTCAATACCGACAAGGAGCCCAACTTCCCGAATGCAAAATCTTTTACTGGTTCTAAATCCGAATTCCCATGGATTGAGGTTGGAGCGATTTCAAGTAACGGCCAAATAGCTGAATTCAGCAACTTCGGCGGAGGAACAGTTGATATTTTAGCTCCAGGTGCTTCAATATACTCTACGCTTCCAGGTGCTAAATACGACTTCGAAAACGGAACCAGTATGGCCGCCCCGGCAGTTTCAGGAGTGGCAGCTCTTATTTGGTCGCACTATCCTGAATTAAGTGCTACACAATTGAAAAAAGCCTTGATGACCGGCGCTATACAACCCGAAGGAAAGACTAATCCAGGAGGAGCTAAAAAAGCTGTTCCATATAAGAAAGTCTGCAAGTCCGCCGGTGCGGTGAATGCGTTGACATCGATTATTTTGTTAGAATCCCGTTAGGATAAACATCATTCCATGATGATGTAACGTTGTGATAGGACTCCCTTCACTCCTATTGCTTCAATCATAAATATCCCAGTCGATAGATTTCTGCCACTCAAATCCAACAGCCCGGAATTACTGCCGCTTTGAATTTGATGAGTTATTATAATTTGTCCAAAAGGGTCCAGCACCCGAACAAAGGCTCCTCCAAAATCCTGAGGCAGTTGAAGGATTAATGGTCCAGATACCGCACCAGGATTAGGAAAGATTTTCAAATCTGAAAATGAAGAACCGATTTCACTAATCGATGTGGTGGTATCTATTACAAGAAATTGACCCATCATACCACCGTCTTCATGGGTTAGCATGTGACAATGGTACATGTAAGGGAAAACAGGGTCGGCAAAGTCTTCGAATTTTGTAATGAAACGCACAACACCTCCCATCGGAGGCACCAATACCACATCCTTCCAGCCAGCGTTTTCAGGTGCAGGTGGTGCTCCATTAATATCCAAAACCTGGAAGCTGACATCATGAATATGAAACGGATGGGATATACGTGTTTGATTGGTTAGCTGCCAAATCTCTGTGTCTCCCAAGATCACCGTGTCATTGATCATCATCATATCAAATGGCATCATGTTAATTACAAACGGTCCAATTAGGCTGCCTGTAGGCCCCATAACCTCTGGCATGAAAGTAAACGACCTTGTTTTGTTAGCGGATGCAGCAGGAATTGGTGTGATGGTTGTTAATGTTGATGGAATAGCGAAAACTCCATTCGGGTCAGCACTGCCGATATCGAATCTTATCAAATTGAAATCAGTACCATTGAGCAAATTGGATGTATAGCCTGTGATGATATTTGGCCCCATGGCTTGTGGACTGGCGGCGCCATATACACCCGCAGGAATCTGTGAAGCATAACTCATCAAATAAACAGATTGCCCCGACATGGATGTCATATCGACCAAAATCTCTGCACGTTCACCAGGTGAAAGCAAAATTCTGGTTTTTGAAACAGGGCTCGCTAATAAACCACCATCGGAGGCAATCACCGAAAACGACATGTTGTTAGAGAAACCGAAATTGAATGAGCGCTCCGTTGCAGCATTCAACAGCCGCAACCGAACCACATTGGCAGGTAGAGTTTTGAATGGGTTCTTTGTGCCATTGACCAGCACAACGGAATCCAAAGCTGATTCCACTATAAATTGTTTGGATGCATCAAATGCCCTTGTCTGTATGGCCAATGGCAAATCATCCACTCCATAATTCCGAGGTAGTACTATCGCTGCCTCCACAGGATCGCGAACAATAATAAACCCAGCCGCTCCTTTGGTAACATGTTCCGCTGTTTTCATGTGTAAGTGCGGGTGGTACCAATGTGTAGCAGCGCGATCCTTGACCTCAAAAGTCGGATTCCATGTTGCTCCTGGCAATATGGTAATGTGCGGCCCTCCATCAGCCTGGGCAGGCACATGCATGCCATGCCAATGGATGGTACTGGTATCCGAAATGTTGTTGGTGACCTCCATTTGAACCAAATCGCCTTGATTCAAAAGCAAAGTTGGTCCTAGATAATCACCATTTACGCCCATGGTATTGGTATTGAATCCAGGATAAAATACCCTAGATCCATTTTGAATCTGCAACTGAAAAACCGTCCCCGACAGCGTATCTGGTATCAAAAGCAGATTTTGTGAAAATACGGGGGTGACGAGTGTTAAAAATAATGCAGTGTAGAACGCTCTTTTCATATCAATGAATGGGATTTGAGATAGTAAAACTATCATATTGCCATGAAATACCGATGTGACTTTAATCACAAAGTAACCATGTGTAAGAATGTGAAAGAATAAGAAAAATGAATGGAAAAAGGCGTTACAAAAGCCGATTTTTCAATTGAAATGAAAGGGGGCTATGCCCCCCACCCCGATTCAAAGATAATCGCATTCGGCCTAAACAGGAAATTTCAAACCTCAGTTAAACGTTTAAGTTGCATACTGCCCATGCATCCCATGAGATACTAGTTCAATTTAACCTGCAAAAGCTTCCTGCTTAAATTCCAAGAAAATATCAAGAAGACATTTTACGCGCAGTTGGGTATTCCACTCTTACGTGATAGATACTCATCAACATCTTCTTAAAGATTTTCTTAATGGAAGTAATATCCCTGAAAGTGATATCGCAATTCACAAATTGCTCCGCCTCGATTTGAGACTCGATTACTTGGTCAACCAAAGCGTTAATGGCTTCGGAAGTCGGGGCCGACAAACTGCGTGATGCCGCCTCAACAGAATCGGCCATCATCAATACAGCAGTCTCCCTTGAAAAAGGCAATGGACCTGGATACCGGAAATCATCTTCATTTACAATTTCCTCCGGGTAATTCTTCAAAAATGACTGGTAAAAATACTGGACCATAGTGGTGCCATGGTGAGTTCTGATGAAGTCGACAACAATGTCTGGAAGCTTGTTTTTGCGAGCTATTTCAATCCCTTTGATCACATGGTCAATTATAATTGCTGCACTTTCGTCAAATGAAAGTTCATCATGAGGGTTTAAATTGGAGTTTTGGTTTTCGATGAAATACATCGGTGTATCCATTTTGCCGATGTCGTGATACAATGCCCCCGTCCTAACCAATAAGGCATTGCCACCGATTTTGAAAACAGCTGCTTCGGCGAGATTGGCAACCTGCATCGAATGCTGGAATGTTCCAGGCGCCTTAATCGACAACTCACGTAAAAGGGGCGAATTGGAATCGGACAACTCCATCAAGGTAACATCGGAAGTAATGCCGAATATTTTCTCGAAAATGAAAATCAATGGATATGCGAACAAGGTTAGAAGCACATTACCCACCAGCCAGTAAATATCGGTTAGTTGTATGGCATCACGACCACCTTCATAAATCACCGACAAAGCCGAATATGACACCACATAGGCAAGCAATATCAAACCAACACTAATGAATAGCTGCGCCCTACGTCTAAGATTTGTAAC
>JBKDSL010000027.1:0-5806 GCA_046340555.1 Bacteroidota bacterium | reverse complement strand
ATCGTATTCTGCCATTGGATGTTACCTGATGAATCTAATTTAACTATCCAGTAATCATAACCTCCAATTGTGTTTTCTGATTTATCACCCGAAATATTTGAATCAGAGTGTCCTCCACAAATATATCCGCCATCTGTAGTTTGGCTTATCGAAGAAAAGATGTCATTAAGGTCTCCTCCTAGATTTGTCTGCCATTGAATGCCTGGTGCGGATTGGCTATAGATATAAGTCGATGACTGCACCAACATTGCGAGCGCACAAATAATTTGAAAGATTTTTCTCATCACGTTTGTGGTTTAGTTTATTTTTATAATTGTGTAATTTTAAATTTCGTGTTAGTTAAAAATAATTATAATGGAAGCATCCTTTCTCAACTTTCAAATAAGACTACGATGAGAAAATTCATAATATAATTTTACTTTTAGCAATGACCTTGCTTAAATAAAATATGTCTCAGACAATATTCATTGAATATTTTTTAGGCGAATTTACAATTTTAAACCTTTCTGAGCATAACCTTCTACTTTACCAACTGGCTGGTATTCAAATACCATATTTAGTTGAACCATTTCGCCACTGCTATGTCACAATTTTAATGTGGTACTCATTCAACTTACTCAAAAAATATTTTTCGCTTAAAATCCGACCCATTTTCCTTTAACCTCGCCATTGCCAATTTCCAATGCCGGAGCAGGAAATTTGATGAAACCTATGGTTTCAAAAACTGTTTTCAGAAATTTCCCCTTAACGGGGATGCGCGTTAGGTCGATGTCGGGCGCAATGTAAAACTGACGATGTCTTTCGAATGATTCGGTTCCTGCAACATTGGCCCTTGCTCCCGTCAGTCCATCCACGCCATAGCCTACGGCTACGTTCAACCACTTCGGAAACTTGGAATCGGGTTTCAGAAAAGAATGGATGTTTCCCGAAAGCCAATAGGTTTGTCCGTTGTAGTCTTTGAACAAATGCTCCACATACGAGGTGCCTAGCTGATCAGGTCTGTATTGCGCGTACTTACTTTCGCTGAAAGAAAATTTGATTTTAATTCGTTGTTCCTGCCATCGCAATTCCTGATATACCGATAATCCAGCGCCAGCGGCATTAGCTACCATATCGCCACTTGAAAAGCCCCACTGCGACGAGAAGCCATCGAACACTTCCACTGTGGTAAGGAACAACATGGAAGATGCTCCTCCAGCCCAAGCGGCTTTCTTATGGTTCAAACCCGACCACTTGAATAGCCCCGTACTCCAATTGGTGAGATAATATGCCGATCCTAGATGGCCCAACTTATCCATCTGCAACCACTCGGCATTATCGTTGAAGAAGTGGAAACCGCTCTGCGGATAATCCTTATACCATAGCGAGTACAATCCCGTCATGGATGCGGCATAAACAGCACCAGTACCAGCAATGGTGTATGTAATTCGTGAACAGCTATCCTTGGCTGTTTGCTGTGCATGGGATGGATTAAAACAAAATGAAGCAGCCGCAAGAAGAGCTATAATGCGAATACTGCGGCTGCTGTTCATATTAAATCAATTCAACAAGGTTTTCTTGGCATCCTCCAGGATATCGAACGCTTGCTCCTTGGTATTCGATTCAGCATAGAGTCGTAGCACAGGCTCGGTTCCACTGGCGCGAATCATCAACCAGTCCCCATTCGGGAAAAAGTATTTGTATCCGTCAAGGTCCTCTATGCGATCAATAGTGTGTTTTCCAAAAGCCTTGTATTGGCTGTTCTTGCAGTTTTGCAATATGCGTTGCTTCAATTCTTCGTTGATGTGCAAATCGTTTCTTTCGAATGAAAACGGACCAGTGATCTCGTAGACTTCATCAATCAGTTCGCTGAGTGTCTTACCAGACTTGGCCATGAATTCCCAAATGACAAGGCCCATCCAGATGCCGTCCCTTTCGGGGATGTGGCCTTTGATGGCAATACCACCGGATTCTTCGCCGCCTAACAACACATCTTCATTGATCATGATTTCTGCGATATACTTGAAACCGATCTTCACGGTTTGCAATTCAAGTCCGTAGTGCTTGCAAAGTTTGGCTACACGTGGAGTGGTGGAGAAAGCTGTGCAAACCTTGCCTGTCATGCCTTTGTATTTCACCATGTAGTGAATCAGCAACAGGATGATATGATGGGAGTCCACAAATGAACCGTCACTATTGTACAAACCGATACGATCGGCGTCGCCGTCAGTCACCAAACCGCAGTCGATATTCTCGGAGATTCGTATGAGTTCGGAGAACTCCGTAAGGTTCTTGTGAATCGGTTCCGGTGCCTGTCCCATGAATGATGGGTTGTATTCGCAATGCATGAAGGTAATATCGGGAAGCAGTCTCCGCATCACATTCTGTCCGGCGCCATACATGGCATCATAGGCGAAGCTCAATCCTGAGTTACGAATGGCATCCAAATCGAAAGACTTTTCCACCAGATCACAGTACATCGATTCCAAATCCACGATAGTGACTTTGCCTTCTTGCTCCAGTTGATTGATGGATTGCTCGCCGAAAGGTGCAGCTTGTTCGGGTATGATGGCTTCGATTTCGGCAACCTGGGAGGGTAGGAGTGGACCACCATAATGGCCCTTCAATTTATAACCATTGTAATCGGGTGGGTTGTGGCTAGCGGTTATGATGATGCCTAAGTCGCATTGTAGTTTTACAGCACCCATGGAAATCATCGGAGTGGAAACAAAACCTTTCGACATCTTCACCTTGATTCCGTGGTTGCATAACACACGTGCTGCGGTTTCAGCAAAGAGTGCACCGGCAAATCGGCAATCGTGTCCCAGAACCACCACAGGGTCTTTCTTTCGTTGTAAAAGCCATTTCGCAACTGCCTCAGAAACCCGAGCTACGTTTTCTACTGTGAAATCTTTCGCGATGATGGCTCTCCATCCATCCGTTCCAAATTTGATACTGTTCATATGTTTATCGTTAAGCGATTTTTTAAAGGTTATTGATCATTAGTCATTAATCATTGGTCATTAGTCACTTGTCCCTGGTAGTAAAGCTTCTCAAATTTCGGCGTCCTATCGTAAATCGTCATTTGTAATTTGTCACAAAATCATTCAGCCTATTCCACTCCTCCGTTATCAGCGCTTTTTGGAAGATGAAGGCGTCTTTTCGTTCTATGGTTTCTGAGTTTATCTTAGTGATGATGATATTGAATTCGCGGGTTCGCAGGAAGCCGAAAAGATCTGTTTCGCCGTATCGGAATTCGAAATCTGCAAGGTTGCGGGCGTTGATTTCATTGAGTGCCGAATCATTTACGTAAATCAAGATACTCTTGGGCTCATACAGGATTTCGGAACCTACCTTGCGCCAAATTTCATTCACCTCGATTTTGGTTACACGAAACTTGTTACGGTTCAGGTGCGAGGTAATGCGATCTCCCCCCATGTTGTAATAAATCTCTTGGTTGCGGATGAAGTATTCTCCAAGCAATTGCAACAAACGTTTTCCGTTCAGCGATTGTGCATCGGTACCATCTGCATAGGTATCCAACAGGTAAGTGATATATTTGTCGGGCGGATAGTAACCCAAAGTGGATTCATTGAACACCCTATTGCCCACAAAGGCAAATAAAAGGTCTTGTCCTTCACTTGGTGTTTTAATGGATTGGTTTCCGAGTTGAATCAATCGGTAATTGAAGTTTTTGGATTTGAGTACGGTCTCCAAGGTAGCGCTGTAGTTCCCACTGGCATTGCTGGCCATTTTGGTTTGTGAGAATAACTCCGCCACATCCGCATAATCCACGTAGCCGAAAACCGTCTCTGTGCCGCGTTCACTCTTATGTGCAAAGTAGAATCCCGCAGTAGCCGTGGTAACTTCCCTTTTGCTTTGAGTCCAGCGTTCATAAATGAAGATGTTTTCCTGCTCTTGAAAGGCAATGCCAGCCGATTTTTCCAATGATTGCAAGGTTGAGGCTGAAAAGGCTAGCTCTTTGTTCTGCGACTCCCATATGCGCAGTTTGCCGGCCATGATTTCACGATAGAGGGTTTTGGTTACCTCTCGAACCAGATTACATCCCGTTGTGTCTTGCTGCTCGCTGCTGCGAGCCAACAAGATCGTTGGCACTCCCTGCGCATCGGCGGTTGGGAGGTAACAGGCCCATATCAGGAAAGCGGCTAAAAGGCTTTTCATGTCGTATGGTTGCGAAATTAACCAATTTGGGGTTATGGCTAAGAGTTGATCCTTCTGCGGTCAAGCTCCTTTTGGAACCTCCTGGCATTGGCCAGGTGTTCGCTGTAGGTTTTGGCGAAATTGTGGTAACCGGAGAAGTCTTCACGGGCGCAGAAAAACATGTATTCATGTTTGGAGTACGAGAGCACGGCATCCAAAGACGAAATCGAGGGGATGCAGATGGGTCCCGGAGGTAACCCCCCGTACTTGTAGGTGTTGTAGGGTGAATCAATCTGCTTGTGCTTGTTCAATACCCTGCGAATGGTGAAGTCGTTGGCTGCGAAAATCAAAGTGGGGTCTGCATCGAGTTTCCAGTTTTTCTGTAGCCTGTTCATGTAAACTCCGGCTACCGTTGGCTTTTCATCGTTACGCGATGTCTCCCGCTCCACTATGGACGCCAAGGTGCTTACCTGTTCCGGAGTAAGTCCTATCCGATTCGCTCTACCCAGTCTGCTTTCGTTCCAAAAGGTTTTATGCTCCTTATGCATTTTCTCAACGAACTTCTTCGCATCCGTATTCCAATAAAATTCATAAGTGTTGGGGATGAAAAGCGACGCAGCGGTATATCTGTTCAAGCCCAATGTCGCTAAAAAGTCATCGTCTTCCAGCAATTTCGCCAGTTCTGTGGAATCCGTTTCCAATTGCCTACTTATGATGCCTGCCAATTGGCGGGTGGTTCGTACATTTTGGAACATCAGCTTCACCGGACTTTGTTTCCCGTTTCGAAGCAATGCAATTAGTTGACGGCTGTTCATGCCATGGCTCACCCGGTATCTGCCCGGACGAACCCGTTCATCGTATTTCATCTGCAATGCCAGCCATCGAAACTCCTTTGGGTTTTGCACAAGACCCGAATCCTTTAGCAACTGCATGACATCATCAAATCTGCTTCCTGTAGGAATATGCAGGAACAGCTCCTTGTGGTCATCATCCAGCACATCTCTGCTGAGTAGATTCCTATAGAAATGGGCCATGCCAAAAACTCCAATCAACAAAATCAGAATCACCATACCAATGATTAATTTCTTAGCCGACATTTAACTATTGCTGTTTGATTTGATTCAGCAGGGTTCTCGCCTGTTGCGATTGGGGTTTTCTTTTCAGGTATTTGGATAGTAAGACAGTCGCGTCATTGTTTTTACGCTGCATGGCCCACAAACCAGCCTTATTAATGATGGCCTGCTCGTAGTCGGGATCCATACTGATGGCTTGGTCATACAATTTTCGAGCGCGTGCCGTGTCGCTATCCACTACTAGGCAAAGATAACCCAAGTTTGAGAGGGCAGAAGGCGATTTTGGGTAATCGAACACCAATCGTTCCAGCAGGCCTTTGGCATCTTTGGTTTTACCCACAGCCGCCAATGCAGAAGCGAACTTGTTGCCGAACTCCAACACACTTTGCGCCAAGTTGTAGGCTACGCCGTAATAGTCGCACGACTTCTTAGGATTTCCAGTTTCGGCATAGGCTTGTCCGATGCGGTAAGCGGTCCATGCATCTGCATTATCGAACGACCTTTTCACCAATTTGTTTTCCAGTCCACCCATGCTATTCACCAAGTCGGTGATTCCTTTGAACTCTTTTTCCAAAAACAAGACGTGTATGATG
>JBKDSL010000026.1:0-1561 GCA_046340555.1 Bacteroidota bacterium | reverse complement strand
ATTGGAATTAGGAACGTTGGCGGGTCCATCATCAACCAACCAATCAATCGTTAGTGTTACAGGAGGAACTGCATCTCAGCTGTATTATGTTCAAGCGGTTTCTTTAAACGGAACCGACTCCGCCTTTTCTCCCATTCGTCCATTTATTACTCAGTCATTGTCGTCAGGCATCATCAAGCCATATTTCACTCAGCCAGTCGATAATGCCAACGGTGCTATTGGAAACAATTATGCGGTTTACCTAAATAACTCAGCAGATGACACCATCAAGGCATACATAGACCGAACCTCTTCTACACTTGACATAGCTATCTATAGCTTCGGCTCTCCTGGCGGAAATTTAATAGCCCAAGCCATCAACGACGCTTATGCCAGAGGTGTTCAAGTAAGGCTGATATCCGATGGTAGTAATACCAACAATGCCCTGCAATTATTGAATCCCGCCATACCGGTTGTGCAATCACCTATCACACCGCCTTTCTACTATGGCATCATGCACAACAAGTTTCTGATCATGGATGCCAACCATACCAATCCACTTAAACCGGTTGTATTATCGGGCTCCACCAATTGGACAATTGGTCAGTTGGAAGACGATCGAAACAATTTGGTGTTTATACAGGATAAGTCGCTGGCCAAGGTTTATACCATGGAGTTCGAGGAAATGTGGGGCGGTTCGGGCCCGCAACCCAATGCCGCTTTAGCAAAATTCGGTCCCGATAAATCAGACAACACACCACACATTTTGAATGTAGGAGGTAAGATGGTTGAAAGCTATTTCAGTCCGTCGGATAATGTGAACGCACAAATCATTCGTACCATTCAATCGTCAGATCACAATCTGGCATTCGCTACGCTCGTACTTACGCGTACAGACCTAGCCTATGCAATTGAAGACCGTGCCCTGAATTACGGTGTTGGGGTATCAGGCATTATGAATGATTCGTCGGGAGGTAGCGGAACGGCTTTCCAAATCATACAGAGCGCCATTGGTACGAACATGTTGCTTTTTGATTTCGCCAACAATTCTGGCAGTATGCATCACAAATACGCATTGGTGGATCACACTTACCTGAATAGTGATCCGGTGCTTTTGACAGGCTCTCACAACTGGAGCTCAGCTGCCACGCAGCGCAATGACGAGAACACACTCATCATCCATGATCACAATATCGTGAACCAATACTTCCAGGAATTCCTGCACATGTACAATGGAAACGGTGGTAGCTTAAATGTTGCTGAAGCAGAAAACGACGTAATATCGGCAATCATTGCATATCCCAATCCCTCTGAAAATATTGCATATCTGAATTTCCAATCCAGCAAAACCTACAAGGGAATATTAACGGTACGTGATATGTCTGGCAGGATAATGCACAGCGAAAATGTTTCAATAGAGCATGGTGATAACCAAGTTCAGTTGGATGTTGCTAATGCCGCTTCGGGAATTTATTTGGTTTCTATTGGTAATGCCAAGCCCGTGCGTTTGATGGTTAGATAATCAACGCAACGCCATCAAGAATTCTTGTGCTTTTTCGAAAGTAGCATCAGGGTTCTCTGC
>JBKDSL010000025.1:0-23138 GCA_046340555.1 Bacteroidota bacterium | reverse complement strand
TATTTTATTTACGCCGAGTGATACGAATTTCGAGGCGATGGATACAATCTCCTCCGCCGACATACGGTCGCCCGAATGACTGGCACAACCTTGATGGAATTCAGGCTCTGGTAGGCAATACAAGCATTGGTAATTGCACCGGTCAGTCAATCCGATCCGCAAGTAGTCGTGTGTTCGTCCGAAATTATCTACCAACATGAATTAAAGGATAAATAGTCATAAGTCAGTATTTCCTAGCATTTGAAATCAAAACACAGACACGCCACATCATCAATCGTAAACCGTCCGTCTTCAATCGTAAACCGTCTATCGTCCATCACTTCATCCTCCAGAGAACGGTGGTAGCAATGCCACTTCATCGCCTACAGCGATTGGGTGGTTTGGGTCAGTTACTATTTTTCTGTTGATGGATATGGCGAAGGTTGTTTGATTCAGGGCAGGCCATTTTGCAATCAACCATTCACGCAGCAAGGAAATGTTCTGTGGCGTGGTATCGATTTCATGTGTATCGTTACCGGTTATTTCCTGGGTTGAGGCGTAGCAACGTAGAATCATATCCGCCAAGTTAGGTAATTGTTCAAAATTCCTTGCTGTTTAATCAAGGCATCGACATGATTTTATAAATTAGCGCTATGGCATCCGCAAAATCCATTGTAAAATCCGCACCGCCCATTGATCAGATTGGCGTCGAAGAACGTGTTTCCCGTTTCACGAAGCGAAGTATTAAGTCGTCGTCTAAGATAGCTGCGTTGAAAATGGCCATTTCCATGATGGATCTAACCACCTTGGACGCAAAGGATACTGTTGGTAAGGTACGCCAATTGTGCAATAAGGCCATCCGTCCGGATGAATCCATTCCTGACATTCCCTCAGTTGCTGCTGTTTGTGTTTATCCCAATATGGTTGCCATTGCCAAAGAGGCATTACTTGGAACCAAAATCCAGGTGGCTGCAGTGGCAACGGCCTTCCCCAGTGGAATGTCTACACGGGACGTTAAGATCCGCGAAACCAAATTTGCAGTATCCGAAGGTGCTGATGAAATCGATATGGTCATCTCCCGCGGTAAATTCCTCGCAGGAGAATACAACTTCGTTTTTGATGAGATTGCCGCTATAAAAGAAGCTTGTGGCAAAGCCCACCTAAAGGTGATCCTTGAAACGGGTGAACTTGGCACGCTCGACCGCGTTCGACAAGCCAGTGACCTCGCCATGCATGCCGGAGCGGATTTCATCAAAACATCCACAGGTAAAATACAGCCTGCAGCTACATTGCCAGTAACACTGGTGATGTTGGAGGCTATCCGTGATTTTTATTTCAATCACGGGAAAATGATAGGGATGAAGCCTGCCGGAGGAATTTCCACAGCAAAACTTGCGTTACAATATTTGGTGATGGTACACGAAACTTTGGGCGACGGTTGGCTTTCGCCCGACTATTTCCGTTTCGGCGCTAGTTCTTTGGCTAATGATGTATTGATGCAGCTCCGCAAGCAAGCAACGGGCGTTTACCAGTCGGAGGACTACTTCACCAAAGACTGATTAATTTTTCTTGTTGTTCCTAAGCTCAAACAGCCATGGAAAAGGCTTCACAGGCTTTTGATAGTATTTCTCGCGAAGGTATTTGCGGATGTGCTCCATGCCTTCCTGTACATCATCCGTGAACAATACGAGTTGCAAATCCGATTCATTGATGGTTTTTTCAGCCATCATTTTTTCAAAAAACCTGCGTAATGGCTCGTGGTATTCAGTGCCATAAACCACTACGGGAAAATTGCGGATGGTTCCGGTTTGTATCAAGGTACAGGTTTCGAATAGCTCGTCCATGGTTCCGAATCCCCCAGGCATCACTACGAAACCGTACGAGTATTTTAGTAATAGAACTTTCCTCACGAAGAAATAACGGATCATCACCCATCGATGCATATAAGGGTTGGGGTCCTGTTCATGCGGTAGAATGATGTTACATCCGACGGATCTTCCACCATTTTCGAAGGCGCCTCGATTGGCGGCTTCCATGATTCCAGGACCTCCGCCAGTCATCACCGTACCACCCATCTCGGAAATGGCTTTCCCGAACGCATAGGCTTTTTTGTAATAAAGATGATTTTCGTTGAATCGTGCTGAGCCGAATACCGTGATACAAGGTCCAGAGAAGTGCAAGGCGCGAAGACCTTTTAGCATCTCCCAGAATACGCGAATGGCGAAACGCAGATTATATCTTCGGCTTTGAGGCGCATCTAGAAATTCCGCTACACCTTTTAACCTCATCTCATATTCTGGAGAAAATTTCTCAAAAGGTCTATCGTGTGGCTCTGCGTGTTTCATGTAGGCAATGAAGCGAGTTTATCGGATATAATCCCTGAAGATGCTTCTGAATAAAATTAGTCCCAAAAATGCTCCTGCAAAATTTGCCAAGGCATCAGCCCAGTCGCCATAACGGTCCGTTAAAACAAATTCCTGGTATAACTCGATTAAAACACCATAAACGGATGTGGCAATCAAGGTGAATGGAGAAGCATTATAACGGATACGTCTATACATGTGCTGTTTCAGGCTAGAGCCGACCAGCAAAAAAGACAATACACCATATAGAAAAATATGGATCAATTTGTCTCCGGAAAGGATTCTCCAGAAAGAGAAATTAGGAAGTTCGGTGTTGGGAATACTACTGAATGCCCATATCAATATGGCCCAAATAACAGGTGCTTTGAAAAACTTCAGCATTTGTTTTCCTTCGCAGCAGTGATTTGATCGCTATCAGGCTCCTACCAATGCCATATAGGCGTCGGCAGAAAGCAATGCGTCAATCTCGGCTGGGTTTGAAAGGCGGATTTTAATCATCCAACCATCACCATACGGATCCTTATTTACAGTCTCCGGAGCGCTTTCCAAACCGTCATTCAGCTCCAGGATTTCGCCTGATATTGGCATGAAGAGGTCAGAAACCGTTTTTACAGCCTCAACTGTTCCGAACACTGCTTCTTTTTCAATGTTGTCACCAACGGTATTGACATCAACATATACAATATCACCTAATTCACTTTGAGCGAAATCGGTGATGCCTACAGTGGCAGTATCTCCGTCAATTCGGACCCATTCATGGTCTTTGGTGTACTTAAGGTCGGCTGGGAAATTCATATAATTGGAATTGGGATTTTTGATAAGGCAAAAGTAATATTTTACCCGTTATTGAGCTAATGTGAATCGAACACTTACGCCCGCAGCCGTATTGGCAGTTGGGAAGGAAGTGGATATTAGAGGTGTGTTGATGGTCTTATCGAAGAACAGACGCACATTGAAGCGCTCATTCACAGAATAGTCTGCCGCCACTTTGAATGAAAGGATTGTTAGTCCTGCCGTGGGCTGATCGATGTTTTGCTGCAGCCTTCTCACAATGGTGCTGTTTTTACGTAATGAGAAGTCGCCAGTAAGATTCAGGTCGTTTCCGGACGCACCCTTCTTCTTGCTTTTTTGCAACCCGAATGGCAGTTTGAAGTCTCGGAAACGATATCCTATTCCGAAAACGTATTCCTGCCCTTTTACCTCTGAAATTTGAACATCGGTGAACGAAAGCGATATGTTTCGATCCCGTTTGTATTCGAAACGGGTAGTAAGTTTATTGTTTTTGAAGTTCAGATCAATACCAATCAACGGAGAGAATTGCTCAGTTATAGCCACAGCGCCGAACTCCTCCTTTGGAATGAAGTTGTTGCTCAAGTCGCGCGCACTGCCATCTTGTTTGTAAAGCAAACTTGTGTTGAAAGATGCGATGCCATAAGTGGAGCGATAGCCATGACTGATGTTTACACTGCGGAACAGTTTCTGAGCGAATTTCAATTTCGACAAACCGTCGTAAGTAATCCTCCAGTTCATTTGGGGGAGCTTGGGGAATGCGCTGAATTTTGTGCTTCCGGGAGACTTGCCACCGTATGCAGCCAGGAAAGCGTACGTCAACACCTCTTGGGAGGTGGATCCGTAACCATCTGCATAGCCGGCTGAATCCAGTCCAACAGAGAGTGGATTATCAATGCCAAGTTGCAATGATATTTCCTTACGGAAGGCCGAGAAGTTATCGAATATCGGTGAGCTGTAATCCTTTCGGTCTTTGGCGAACGCTGTCCGGATGGCAATAAACGACATGCTGAAATTGCCGGTTTCGCGTTGTGTGAATGGTTGGTAATCCCCCGTCAGCGTGGCACGATAATTTTCAGATGAGCTTCTGGCGTAGCTCTTGTTTATGGTAAGTTCTGCACGAAGCCCGTCTATAGGCTCAATGGTGGCCCTACCTGTGATTGACTGGGTGTATGTTTGCGAGAACACACCGTTGAACACCGTATCGGTGGTAAGCCATCGGTTTCTTGCGGCTTGCGATCTAATATCCGCTTGCGAACCGAAAACGAATGGAAGGCCGGGTGCGAAATTCATGTCACCATTTTCGTCGTCATACATGTTCATACCCAACAATTCGGACGTGCGGTTGAATCCTGGTAGCAAAGTACCGTATGTTTCACTGAAATTCAAGCTTGCGTTTTTGGTGCTGAACAACACCTTGGCGATTGCCCGTTCCAGATTGGTGTGTTGCCGAGGTTGCTTTACCTTAGGCTTTTTCCCCCCGGTAGTATCCGTTGCAGCAGGCTTGGCTGGAGCAGCAGGCTTAGAGGTTTTGGGAGGCTTCGGACCCAATAGTTTCTTAAAATAAGGCACCTTGTTGTAAAGAGTGGTGAAGGTGAGCGTGGTGTTTATCTGCCTTGTATTACTGTTTTGAATGGTGTTGCCAATAGCAGGGTTGATTGTAAGCGCATTCGTTTGTGGGACAATAGACAGCGGTCCGGTTTGCCAGCGGTAATCGAACATGTATTTGGTATTAACCGCAATCCAATCGGTAAGAGGAAGCTTGTTCAATGGGAGGTTGTAACTGAGTGAACCGTTTTGTCGGTAATCCGTGTTTCTACCCAAATTCCAGAAGTTCTTCTTTACAGAGTCACGTTTCACCTCGGTATCCAGGCGACCATAAGGCTCATCGATGTTCGCAAGATTATTGGCATTGAAATCAAATTTTATACTTCGTGTGATATCGTACTGCAATGAATACTGTCTCGAAGTGGTAAAGATCTTATTGAACGTGATAGGTTGCTTGAATGAAAATTCAGACAAATCCCTTACCTGAGTCTCGCCGTAGTGACGGTTTATATCGGTTCTGAAAGTAAGATTGGTTGGAACAAGGTTGAAGTTGAAGTCTTTGATCAATCGCAACCACTTGGATTTTTGCAATGGCTTCAATTTTCCGAATGGCGATATATACTTGGGCTGTGTTGCATAGTTATATCCCAATGCGGCTAGGTAGTCGCGTTGGTCATCGAACTCCAAATTGATGTTCCGGTTGAACACCTGTGTGTAACCCAAAGAGAGATTGAAATTTTCAATATCCCAGATACGCGACTTGCCTCCACCTGTTTTGCTTTTCTTGATGTTGGTAAGGTTTATACTTTGTCGCTTGGTGTAATCCTGAGCGATTTTCTTCAACTGACTGCGCCTCGCAGGATCATCAATCTCGTCCAACGCCAACTCAAAAGGTACATCAGGATCCAATGGGTTGTATTGCGGGTTGCTGAATGATTCCGAAATTCCGAAATACAAGGGAAGTGAAAGTCCTGCTTTTTGAGGAAGAAACCTTCCGAATTCCAATGAAGTCGATAAATCGTATTGGGAAATATTCTCCTTTTGGCGGTTGTTCAACTTGCTTTCTAGGCTTCCAAATCCGTCTGTGCTGCGAGCGCCCGAAAGAGTGAGATTGCCAAGGTCAGCTAACTTGGCTGTAATACGCGCATTGGCAGCCCAACCACCGTTGTTGTCGAAATCATTCATGCGAAGCTCGTTCACCCAAAGTACCACGCACTTGGACGACCCATCGTCTCCGGGAACCAATTCTTTCTTGGGGTTTCGCACGCCAATCATGATGGTTTTAACCTCACTCAATGTAGGATTACCAACGATGGTGATCTTTCTGTTTCCATCGCCGAAGAAATACGGGATACTGTATGGATTACCATTGGCGGCATAAGCGTTGTTGCGCGCCAATTTGCCTTTGATCAGCTTTTCAACATCAATCTCCATGTTGTTTGATTCGGGCCATATATCGGTGTCGATAGTAGCACCAAATCGCGTTATCTTGAGTGGAATCTCATACTCGTAATAGTTGTTAACGAAGTCAGAACCCAAACGCACGAATGCAGTAACCTCGCCATCTTGCAGCTCGTCACTTAGTCCACCGTCCTCAGCGTGGAGATACATTTTGATTTTATTGTAATTCCGCACATCAAAGCGTGTGTTCTTGTATGCCGCACGGGCATCGCCATCTTCCAGATTGCATACTTTGAGACTGAGCGACTGTTCATTCAACTCCTGTAGATGGGGTGAGCTGGCGTTTACTTCACGATCAATTCCGGGAGGCAAAACATAAGGAATTGGGGTACGGTCACCATTCTCCTCCAAATTCACCACAGTTACATCGAAAGGGGTAGCACCGGGGTCAACGGGTATGAATTCGCCGTTAGACAAAAGTGAATATTGGTATTTTCGCCACTCTCCACGTAGCAGTTCCAAACGCGCGAATCGCAATACCATAGGTGAATCGAATTCCTTCATGAACATACGTATGAAGTTCACTGACTTCAAATCCGCCCCAGTTCCGATTACATTGGAAGGAGAATTGACCGGGATTTTGAATTGGTACCATTTGATGTTCTTGATGGTGTTGTCGGCCGTCTTCACCGATGTGGTGATCTGGTCAACAATGTAGTTCGTGCCAACAATCATCTGACCAGGAGTGAGATTGACTTCGTACTGGAAATAGTTTTCGAAGTCGGTCATGGTGTTGTCACGATTGATATCCTCTCCATCAGGTATGTTGGTTGCCGATGTGGCGTAGGGTTCAGGAGACTGCTCCGATGTTTTGGAGTTGCCGTCAGTGCCATTGAATCGCTTATATCGCGTGAGTATATCAGCACTTGAATTATCCAGATTGGTGCCTCGAAAATATTGGAAGTTATCGGATGAGGGATCCGCATTGGCTTGAACATAAGCAGGCGATGCCTGTCCGAACGTGTTCTCTACTTGATCGAGGAAGGCGGATTTGAAATAAGTCCTCTCGTTATCGGTCGACAATCCGTCGAGACCAACATCCTGTGCGGCACGTGAAGCAGGATCGTTGTCGAATGCATTTACAATGCTCGGGTTGTTTGGAACTAACCCCCAATTGGTGGAGTCAACAGTTGCGTTATTGGTTGGAGAAGGCAGTCCGTTCTCGAAGGCGCGATAGGAGTCTTTCAGGATATCTTCCGATACATCTCCCAGGTTGAAATAAAGCTTTCCTCCTGATCCGTTATTAAGCGACTCGTCGTGGAAAGGATCCATCACCCAAAATTGTATGAACTCCACGTTGGAGGTTTCGAAGTCGTAAGTTTCTATGCGACGCATGATGCCAGCCCAACGCGATTCTGGGTTATTCAATAAGCCGTTGTTGTTAACTCCTGCAGAAACGGGTGTGGGTGTTATATCGTAATTGTTGGTTCCCCTTTCAGAGGGATAATAGGCAAGATTCAGGATATTGATGTTGGTGGCTTGCCCTGTCTGATTCTGCTTGAAGGGGAAAAGTTCTGTTTCAAGAACCTCACGCACGTTGTGGTTCGAAAGATCGGCAGAGGAAATGTTGGGCGGAAGTAGGCTATTGTTATTGCGATAAAATACCGTTGGATCGATGTTGTACCATGCAAGACGGGCGCGGTTGAATCCCGTTACTAAAGAGTCGTTGAAAACCGCCTCTGGAAAGAAACCGGGCTGCCCTTGTGGTACGGATGCAGTGAACCAAGTTCCAGGATTACGAATGTCGATGGTGGACTGGCTTCCTTCAAAATCATCGATATAGGCGTTGCCGCTTTCGCCGATGGCTCGCGAAGTTCCAGGAATCAAGTTGGCGAACTCTCCGGCAATCGTGATTTTCGATTCAGCCTTCGTTTCTATGAAGGGCAGCTTGTCTACCAGCCTTGTGATCAATCCTGAATTTGTGGTATAGGTTCCATCAACACCCCAAATGGTATTGCGGATAGGCTCGTCTCCAATGTTCACCTTGCGGGTGATGGGACGCTCGTTCAAATGCAGGAACGTTCCTCCAAGATTGAAATCCTTATTAACCATGTAATCAAAGCGCGCTCCGTAAAGCGACTTAGACTGGATGCTGAATAGGGAGTTGCTCTCCAATGAGATTTTGATTGGCGTTGCAGATGCAAGAATTCCCGCGTTGATGATTTTTACCCGGCCTAGGTTGTAATCAACCGTATAGTCGACGTTTTCCTGCAATGGAACCCCGCCTGCGGTTACTACGACCGACCCTTGAGGAATGTTGATGGCGTTCAGATAGATCTCAGAGCTCGAAGAACTTTGGTAAGTTCCTACCAGAGAGAACCTGTTAAGCTCTGGTAATTGTTGTGCGGCTGTTCGCGTACTGTCGTAAAGTTGCTCAAACACAAAACTGTTTGCCAAGTTAGGATCGACAAACTTGGATCGGAGAAAACTGCCGAACGGTTCTCTGACTGGGAAAAACACCCTGCCAGAATTGGAGTTAATAGTCACGCCCTCCACAAAGTCGAAAATACCGTCTGAATAAGGGTCATTGCGTTGATCCAAACGATCAAGCCCAAGAATGGAGATGATCGGAGCGCCAGTCAACTTCGTTTCGGAAGTTGGGACCGGCAGATAGTTGATCTTTTTCAGACCATCCGAATTGTCGTTATAGATAACGTTAAGTCTGAAGTTTTCCCTGGAAAGTTGGAATGTCCCCAAAGAGTAAACGTTTTTCATCATCAAATCCCAGGTGGGAAGCTTGGGGTTGATGTTAGTGCTTTTGATCAGCTTCACAAATAGCGCCTTGGGCGCGTTTACACCGGAAGTGGTGAGGTCTCCAACGGTGAAAACTTCATTTCCAATGGTATATTCGTAAGCCACCGCCAGCACCTCGTTCGAGTTGAGTGCTTGATTCAATGAGATGAATCCGAGCTTTGGATGGAAATTGTATTCGTTTGGATTCAATTTGCGCGCACCTACCAATCGAATGTAGTCCTGCTGGGGAGCGAAGTTGTATGGTGGTGCCGCTAATGGGTCAAGGCTTTGGGATACATTGTTGATGTCGCGTGCCGACAAATATTGCGTATTCATCAACCCATAAAGGTTGTTCGACTTATCGTTGGAAGGGTAAACGGAGGTGCCTTGCGAAACCAGGGCGTTGCTGAAAATGTTGTATTCAGCCAAATCCATAAATGCAACAATGTCCCGTGTGTTTTCGGTGTTGTTATTCTTGTTGGTGATCCAAACCTCCATCTTGGTAATATTCACCGGGGAATTGATGATAGGGAGGTCTTTCAAGGCTTTATCGTAATTGTCTTTGAAATAGCCGCCGATGAAATAGTGTTTGTTGGCTTCGTATTGATCAGCTGCTATGTCGAAGTTGGACTGCTGTCCGCCTCCTGGTGGCACGTCAATGGTTGAGGATTGCCCTTCTTGCTGCGAAACAACAGCAGTTACTTTGAGCTTTCCAAACTGCAACTGCGTTTTGATTCCAAAAAGGCTTTGGCTACCTTGAATGAGGGAGCCAGACAATGGCAAGGAAACGTTACCGGCCTCAATCTTCTTGATGATCTCGTCTTCCAGCCCGGTATATTCAAGCTTCATCTTGTTTTCGAAGTCGAAGCTTGCTTCCGTATTGTAGTTGGTGGTAAGCTTCATTTTCTCGCCGATATTACCCACCACGTTCATTTGAATTTTCTCATCGAAATCGAATGTGGTGTTCCGACGTTGTTTCTCCGGGATGGCTGGATTATCGTTACGATAAACGTTCAGGCCGAATGTGAGTTCTGCAGAGCCTTGTGGTCTGATGTCAATGGTGTTCCCTCCGAAAATCCTGTCGAACGCCTGTCCTCCCACATAAATCTTCGGGATGATGCTTCGCTTGTTGTTACCGTCAGCCGAACCGGTGATTTCTTTCCAATAATCCTTGGTTGACTTACGGAATTCGCTTCTCACAAATTCATCGAAAGTCATATAGGATGGGCTGCGGAAATAACGATCCCCAATTTTCTCGGAAATATTGTACTGATTCTCCTTGTCATCATAATCGATGGAGAGTTGTATGTTGGAGGGATCGGAAAGGAAAAGCGGACTTTCGTTTGGTTTATTCGATAGCGGGTCCGTTAGATTGTCTTCAAATGGGTAAGGAAGTTTCGGCTCGTTCTTTTTTCCGGTATCAGGTTCAACAAGCACCATACTGCTTTCCTGCGTATTATCGGCAACTTGATAATGGTGATTGACGACCGCTCCGCCTCCTACAACAATTCCAATCGCAGGCATGGCCAATCCTGTGGCCAAGCAATATTTTAGGAAATTCTTAAGTCGCACAAATACAATTTTTTGATAGCGAAAACGGAATCACCCCGTTTGTACTCCATCCGAAAACATTAAGTTGCCAAATTACTACAAAAAACCTTCAGCTAATCAACTTTTCCTAGACGATAAAAGCCTTAAGAAGATAGATGGCCAAGGGCGCTTTTGATGAGATCCTCCACCTTGGCATCTGCACCCAAATCCTTGTTTGATTTCATCAGGGCTTTTTCGGCAGCTGCACGGTTGAATCCGAGGGTCACAAGCGCACTTAACGCTTCATCATTTACATTATTGCCTGTAGCAATCCCCGAAAGGGATGCCTCAGGCAAACCTTTACCAATTTTATCTTTTAAGTCGATGATGATCCGCTGGGCCGTCTTGCCGCCTATTCCTTTGACCTTCATGATGGTAGCTGCATCTCCAGAGGCGATTACACGAACCAGGTAATCGGGCTCAAATGAAGACAAAATCAATTGCGCCGTATTATGTCCAACCCCAGAAACACTAACCAACTGAAGAAAAAGTTGCCGCTCCTGCTCCGTTGCAAATCCGTATGTAGCAAAAATCGAATTCGATTGATTTTCAGCCTTTATCACACAAAAGGTGTGGATCGAGGTTTCGGTTCGGTCCTTCAAGGCCGTGTAGGTCTGAAGAGAAATCTGTATTTGGTACCCTATTCCCTGATTTTCAATAAGTAAGGACGTAGGAGTAAGGGTCTTGACTTTGCCGTTTATGTAGGAGTACATATTTCTGTTGTTAAGTATTTCAGGCTTGAGACTTGCCTTGGGCGTCTACCACAGCTATGGTAACCATGTTTACAATTTCTCTTACTGAACTTCCCAACTGAAGAATATGAACGGGTTTTTTCATCCCAAGCAGAACCGGGCCCATGGCCTCTGCTTCTCCGGCTTCTTGTAAAAGCTTGTAAGCGATATTTCCTGCATCCAAATTGGGGAAAATCAATGTGTTTGCACCTTCTTTCGCAAGCACGCTGAAAGGGAAGTTGTCTGACAACAATTGGGTGTTGAAAGCGAAATTGGCTTGAATCTCACCGTCCACTACCAAATCGGGATGCTTTTCGTGAAGTATCTGAACGGCCTGTCTTACTTTCTTCGCTTGTGGATCCTTGGACGAACCGAAATTGGAAAACGATACCATTGCAATTCGAGGCTTGAGATTGAATTTTCTCACCGCCTCTGCAGTCAGCAAGGTGATTTCCACCAATTCCTCAGCTGTTGGGTTCACGTTGATGGTGGTGTCGGCAAAAAATATCGGTCCCTTTTTGGTAATCATGATATACATGCCGGCAACCCTCTTGGTGTTTTCTGAAGTCCCTATAATGTATAGTGCAGGCTTAAGTATGTCGGCGTACTTGCGGGTTAGACCGGAGATGAGCACATCGGCTTCGCCAGTCTCCACCATCATGGCCCCATAATAGTTACGCTCTCTCATGATCTTACGGGCTTCATAGGTGTTGAAACCATTGCGAGCTCGTTTTTTGAAGAACAGATCTCCGAACTTATCAATGCTTTCTTGCTCCTTTCGAGGATCAATGATAGGCATCTCAGAAAGGTCGAGTCCGTGTTCACGAATGATCATTTCAATCTTTTCGCGGTTACCCAGCAGAATGGGGTGGGCCACACCCTCATCGCGCACGATTTGTGCCGCCTTGAGTATTTTGTAGTTGTCGGCCTCGGCAAACACAACCCGCTTTGGATTTTGGCGAGCTTTGTTGGTGATGATGCGCGTGACTTTATTATCGTGCCCTAAACGTTTGCCCAATTCTTCTTCGTAAGCCTCCCAATTGGCGATTTCGTGTCGGGCAACACCCGAAGCAATTGCGGCTTTCGCAACAGCCGGGGCAACCGTCGTAATCAAGCGGGGATCCAAGGGCTTTGGTATGATGTATTCTCGGCCAAATTGGATGTTGGTTTTGTTGTAAGCCAGGTTAACGATTTCGGGAACTGGCTCTTTGGCCAATTCAGCGATGGCCCTCACGGCTGCCAACTTCATTTCTTCGTTGATTTGCTTGGCTCTTACGTCCAAAGCTCCCCTGAAAATGAAAGGAAATCCGATAACGTTGTTTACTTGGTTGGGGTAGTCGGATCTTCCTGTGGCTAGGATGATGTCATTCCTGGATGCATGGGCAGCCTCATAAGTGATCTCAGGATCCGGATTGGCCATGGCAAACACAATGGGGTTTGCCGCCATGGATTGTAGGTGAGATGCATGGAGGATATTGCCTTTTGATAATCCAATGAAAACATCCGCATCTTTCATGGCTTCCTCCAAGGTTTTCAAGTCTCTCTTGGTTGCGAAAAGCGATTTCTGAGCATCAAGATGCTCACGATCTGCACGAATCACGCCGCTGCTATCGAGCATGACGATGTTTTCAACCACAGCGCCGAGGGAAACAAACAGCTTGGTGCAAGAGATGGCGGACGCCCCTGCGCCGTTTACAACGATGCGCGCCTTTGAAATTTCCTTTTCCGCTATTTCCATTGCGTTCAACAAGGCCGCACCGCAAATGATGGCTGTGCCATGTTGGTCGTCGTGCATAATGGGGATGGAAAGCTCCTCCTTCAACCTGCGCTCAATTTCAAAACATTCCGGGGCTTTGATATCTTCAAGATTGATGCCGCCAAAAGTCGGGGCAATGGCTTTTACCGTTTCAACAAAACCATCAACATCGCTTCGGTCCACCTCGATATCAAACACGTCGATATCTGCAAAGATTTTGAAAAGCAAACCTTTGCCCTCCATCACGGGCTTGGAGGCGTTCGGACCAATATTTCCCAGCCCCAACACAGCGGTACCGTTCGAAATAACGGCTACTAAGTTGCCTTTTGCAGTGTATTTGTAAACATCTTCTTCGTTCTCGCTTATGCGGATGCACGGTTCTGCTACACCTGGTGAATATGCCAAAGACAAATCGCGTTGTGAAGAGTAGGGCTTGGTGGGTACCACCTCAATTTTACCTGGTCTTCCTTGAGCGTGATAGTCGAGAGCGTCCTGTTTTTTATTCATGTTTTTTAGAAAATTCAGGGCACACGGAATTGTCCCCTGTGAGGTTCATTGATAATATGATGGCTTCTTGGCCTTAGTTGGCTGTAACGGTGAGTTTTCCGGTTAGTGTACTCTTGCCGTTGATGTACAGGGAATAAAAATACAAACCTGCATGCAAATCCGAAACATTCACCTTAATGCTTGAGCGGGTATTGTCGGCCAAAGGCACATCTTTCACTTCGGACCCTAACATGTTGAACATCTTTAAACGTGCTTTAGAACCACGCAGGATGTTAACATAAAAGGAGGCGGACTCTGAAGAGGGGTTCGGGAAAGGCTTGGAAATATAATTCCGATTGTTGGATACTTCCGAAATCCCAGTCGTAGCATCGAATACAAAATTCACACAAGAGGAATCCGAAGGATTGTTCACATCATAAAAGCAGTAACTGTTGTATGAAACACCAGAAATCGCATTGGTTTCTACATCGGCTTGAAATAAATTGATGTTCCCGCCAGCCGGTATGTTGATGAAGTCGGGGGACACGCTGATGTTCGGAGGATAGCACTGAAACCAGCAAAAATATCCTACATGCCCTGGATACAAGTTGTTTACTGTCCGTGTAACGGCTACATCTTTTCCAGTACTACTGGTATTGGTGATTGTAGCATGTCCCTGCAGCATGAACGCAGGATCTCCGTTTACATATACATTACTGATGCTGAAACTACCTTGGGCAAAAGAGGAGGTTACTCCTAAGACAAAAATTATCAAAGCTGAACATATCTTCTTCATAATCAACATTTTTTAATAAATTTAAAACTTATTCCAATCGTAAAGGTATGGATTAATGCCGTCAAATCCATGTGTTGAGTGATCATCATCGGAATTTTACAATTAATGGTCCTTATCGGATTGGGGTAATTTATTGTATATCAAAACAATGTAATGGAATTTTACGGGTTTTGAAATTAAATCATAGAATTGTGCAAATTCATCACAGCGATATATGAAGCATTTATTAAGTTTGTAGTCAACTTTCTGTTTTATTGATCATCTGTTCTGTTGAATCGAAATCCATAGAATCTAATTATAAATCAATTCCTCAAAATCTCATGAAAAAACTGTTTACCCTATCAGCAATGGCATTGGCCTCATTCAGTGCTTTTGCGCAACTCCCAGTGAGCCAACAAGCTGCACCTAAAAATGCAATCATTGAAGAATTCACCGGAGTCAACTGTGTTTATTGTCCTGACGGTCACAAAATCGCTGCACAAATCACAGCTGCAAATCCTGGAAGAGCGTTCGCTGTGAACATTCACACTGGAAGCTTTGCAACCCCATCCGCAGGCCAGCCCGATTTTCGTACACCTGATGGAAACGCAATTGCCGCCATCCCAGGAATGGGAATTACCGGCTACCCACAAGGTGCAGTTAGTCGCACTCTCTACCCAACTACTGCAACTGCATTGGCTATGAGCCGCAGCGCCTGGACAGCCGCAGTTAACGCAGTTTTGGCTCAACCAGCATATGTTAACGTAGCCGGACAAGCTGAATTAAATGCAACAACCAACCAGCTTACCATCAATATCGAAGCTTTTTACACTGCTAGCAGTCCTGTTGCAACCAACAAGTTGACGGTGATGTTGCTTCAAAACAATATCAATGGTCCACAAACCGGAGCATCTCAGTTCAACCCAACCATGGTGAACCCTGATGGTTCCTATCGTCACATGCATGCGCTACGTGATGTGATCACTACCGGATCTACAGGTGAGGATATCAATACTACAACACAGGGCACATTGGTTCAACGTACCTTCAACTACACGGTGCCTGCAACAATCGGAACTGTACCAGTAGACGTTTCGAATTTGGAAATCCTTGTATTTGTCGCGCAAAGCGCAACCAGCATCATCAACGTTGCCAGAGTTCCAATTTCATATGTTGGTCTGACTACAGTTAACAATGCAAATTTGGTTTCCATTGCTCAACCTGACGATTTGTGTGATGCCAACCTAGCTCCCCGTATCCAATTGAAGAACATGGGAAGCGCTCCTATAACTAACGCGGTAATCGACTACAACGTTAACGGTGGAACCAATTGGACTTACTATTACTACGGTAATATCGGACCACTCGGAACTGCATCTATCACCCTTCCTTCAATTGTTGGTTTTCAAATGAATTCAAGCAATACATTGAATGTGAACGTAAGCGCAGTCAACGGTGGCAGTGATGACGATCCTTCAAACAATACAAGTTCAACTCCTTTCAGCGCCACTACATCGGCAAGCCAAACCCTTAATCTGACTCTTAATCTTCTTCAGGATCGTTACGGCGATGAAATAACCTGGAAATTCTTCGACGCCGCAGGTGCACAAATCGCTCAAGGTGGTCCTTACACCCAATTGGCTGCTAATGGCACTCAGTTGAACACCCAAGCTATTACTTTGCCCGCTGCTGGTTGTTACCGTTTTGTAGTGTATGATTCTTATGGTGATGGAATCAACGCTGGTTATGGTGCTGGTAACGTTACCATACTGGATGGAAACAGCAACACCGTTTATTATAACAACGGAGTTTATGCTGCTCAAGCTGCCCGTAATTTCTATGGTAACACAGCTCTTGGAATTAACGATGGCACTTTGGAGTCTTCTTTGACCATCTTCCCGAACCCTGCCAGCAACACTGCTACAGTTCAATTCTCGCTCTCCAATGAAGAAAACGTTTCTATCAACGTTTTAAACGCAGTTGGTCAGTCGGTAATGCAGCAGCAGCTTGGTGCTTTGGCTGCCCGAGCTCACAACCAAACATTAGACGTAACTACTTTGTCTAGTGGTTTGTATTTCGTGGAAATCAAAGCTGGTAACTCTTCAGTTACCCGTAAATTCTCTGTTGCCAAGTAATCGAGTTTATTCTTGAAAAAACAGGGGGCTGTCTGCAAAGACGGCCCCCTTTCATTTATACTATTGCACTCTTCAGCCAAAAACACGAATTTTGTATCTGAAACAAGGTTTTTATTATGAAGCACCAGTCCGTCAAACAACTTTTGTCCACCTCACCCTCCGATCAAAATGTTTGTGTGAAGGGTTGGGTTCGAACCCGAAGGGGAAACAAGAACGTGGTGTTTATCGCCGTCAATGATGGAAGCACGATCCACAATATCCAGGTGGTTGCCGATCCGAACGCTTTCGATGAGAGTATGATCAAGCGGATCCAAACGGGATGTTCGGTTTCTATTGAAGGCAAGTTGGTGCCTTCACAAGGTTCTGGCCAGCCGGTTGAGGTGCAGGCTAGCGAAATACATATTTATGGAGAGGCGGACCCTGAAACATACCCGCTTCAGAAAAAGGGACATTCGCTGGAGTTTCTTCGTGAAATTGCACACCTGCGTCCACGTACCAACACATTCGGTGCGGTTTTAAGGATACGTCACGCCATGTCTTTCGCCATACATCAATATTTCAACGATCGTGGCTTTTATTACCTGCACACGCCAATCATTACAGGCTCCGATGCAGAAGGCGCGGGTGCAATGTTCCGTGTTACCACATTAGACGCCGCAACTCCTCCCAAAAAAGAAGATGGAACCATCGACTATAGCCAGGATTTCTTCGGTCGCGAAACAAACCTTACCGTTAGCGGTCAACTGGAGGGTGAATTAGGTGCCCTTGCCCTCGGATTAATTTACACGTTTGGCCCAACCTTCAGGGCTGAGAACTCCAATACCACCCGACACCTAGCCGAGTTTTGGATGATTGAACCCGAAATGGCGTTTTATGAACTTGCCGACAACATGGATTTGGTAGAGGACATGCTGAAATATTTGGTGAGATACGCTCTTGATAACTGCAAAGATGATTTGGAGTTCCTGAACAAGATGTACGACAATGAATTGTTACAGCGTTTACAAAGCGTGGTCGACCACCAATTCGTGCGTCTTCCATACACAGAGGCGGTAACGATTTTGCAAGCCTCTGGTCAAAAGTTCGAATACAAGGTGGAGTGGGGCACCGATTTGCAATCCGAGCATGAACGTTACTTGGTAGAGAAACACTTCCAAAAGCCAGTGATTCTCTTCGATTACCCCAAACATATCAAGGCGTTTTACATGAAGCAGAATGAGGACGGGAAAACCGTTCGTGCAATGGATGTGTTGTTCCCTGGCATCGGTGAAATTGTAGGCGGCTCTCAGCGTGAGGAGGATTATGAAAAGCTGATCACTCGTGTTCACGAAATGGGGATACATGAACAAAGTTTGTGGTGGTATCTTGAGACCCGCAAATTCGGAACTGTACCTCATGCTGGATTTGGATTGGGATTTGAACGACTTATATTGTTTATCACAGGCATGGCCAACATCCGAGATGTAATTCCATTCCCAAGAACACCACTTAGCGCCGAATTCTAATCACAGTAAATCGTCCCTCGAAGCAGAGCTTCGCGCGCTTCGGGATACCCAAATAAAATCGTCAATTGTTAAAGCAGTCTCTCCAACAAAAACTTCTTCAAAAGCTGTCTCCTCAACAGATTCAGCTAATGAAGCTATTGCAAATACCCACGATGGCCTTGGAGCAAAGGATCAAGGAAGAGCTCGAAGAGAATCCTGCTTTGGAAGAAGGGGCTTCCGAAGATGACGAGGATGTGCAAGACCGCGATGATGATTTGGATTCGTCTGCAAATACCGGTGACGATCAGGAATCCGGCAACGATGACCGTGATGATTTTGATATTTCGGAATACCTGCAAGATGATGAACCCGATTACCGCACCAAGGTGAACAACACCGGACCCGATGAGGAAAGGACCGAAATGCCAATGGCCGCAGGCAATACTTTTCATGATATGGTTTTGGCGCAGCTCGGACTTTGTGATTTCGACGATAAGCAATACCTGATTGCCACGCATCTTATCGGTAGCTTGGATGAGGATGGTTATCTGCGAAGGGAAATCGAGTCTGTTTGTGATGACTTGGCTTTTGCCCAGGGTTTGGAAGCCAAGCCTGAGGAAGTAGAAGAGGTTTTATCCGTGATCCAAACTTTCGATCCTGCCGGGGTCGGGGCACGTGACTTGAGAGAATGCCTTATGCTGCAGATATCTAGAAAGGACCCGTACAGGGTGTCGGTCAGGAATGCTATGGAGATTTTACATGAGCACATGGATGAGTTCTCCAAGAAACATTATGACAAGATCTCCAAATCCATGGATTTGGATGATGACGCCATGAGGGCAGCCGTTGATGAGATTTTGCATTTGAATCCTCGACCCGGTGGAAGCTATGCAGATGACCCTCGGTCATCCCAACATGTGATTCCGGATTTCATCGTCATCAACAATGATGGCGTGTTGGAGCTAACACTTAACTCCAAGAATGCGCCAGACTTGAGAGTTAGTCGCCAATATACACGGATGCTGGAAGAATATGCCAAGGATGCCAAAAGCCGTTCGGGTAAGGAGGCGCTTGCTTTCGTAAAACAGAAGCTGGACGCTGCAAATTGGTTCATTGATGCCATACGTCAACGCCAAATGACCCTGATCAGGACCATGGACGCAATTATGCAATTTCAAAAGGATTATTTTGAAGAAGGTGATGAAAAGAAATTGCGACCGATGATTTTAAAAGACATCGCGCTAATCGTCAACTTGGATTTGTCCACTGTTTCAAGGGTTGCCAACAGCAAATATGTGCAAACACCTTTCGGGACATTCTTGCTTAAGTCGTTTTTCTCAGAATCATTGTCTACCGATTCCGGTGAGGAAGTTTCCAGCCGTGAGGTGAAAAAGATACTTTCAGAGGCCATAGAGGCCGAAGACAAGCGGAAGCCGTTGCCAGACGAAAAGCTTATGAAAATCCTGCAAGAAAAAGGTTATAACATTGCCCGTAGAACCGTTGCAAAATACCGTGAGCAATTGAATATACCGGTTGCACGCATGCGTAAAGAGCTTTAAGTCGATGCTGCTTGCACGAGTCTTGTCATACCTGTTGCATCCATTACTGATGCCTTTTTATGCGGTAATGCTGGTTCTGAACATCAACACGTATTTGGCATTCAGCATTTCACCTTATGTGCAGCAATTGGTGATCACAGTAGTATTTGTAACCACTGCCGCATTGCCCGTGGTGACCTCGGTATTTCTTTTACAACAAGGCTCTATCCAAAGCTTGGAAATGGAGAATCCCAAGGAGCGTCGCATACCATTTGTAACTGCTGGACTATACTTCGTGCTTTGTTATTATTTGCTTTTGTTGATGCCGGTTCCACGGATATTGCCAAACATGGTCTTGGGTGCCGCGCTTTCCATTTTCATTTCCTGGTTCATCAATTTCAAATGGAAAATCAGTATTCACATGGTAGGAATCGGAGGACTCATTGGTATTCTTGTCGGCATTTCCATTCGCTTGGGAGCGGATCTATTGATTCCGGTATTGGTTACAGTCTTAATGGCGGGCCTGCTAGGCTCATCGCGCATGAGATTGGGAGCACATACCGAAACCCAAGTGTATGCAGGTTTGGTGCTAGGCCTTGCTACCGAATGGTTTTTCACCACGCTGTGACAATGCCTGAAAATGGGTAATTAATAAAAGCAGGCCTTACCGTTTTCCAGGCTTTGATTTGGATTTGCCATTCTCCGGCAAAACACCTTTTTTATCAAACGTATTATCATACATGGATCGCATAGCGGTCACATAGAAATCGTTTTTCTCGTTCACAATTTGGAAATAGGATTCCATATCCCAAAGGTCGCGGGCAATCAACGCACGAAGCTGAATCATGATCCATGGTTTAGAAGTTGCATAACCGGTAGAATCAAATGCAACCCCTTTTTTATCTGCGAAGGAAATGAATTGCTGCAGCATGTCTTCCGATATGCTGAAATCCTTTTTGTAGATATTTATATTGGGATAGGCTTGCAGTAACTCGTTTCGGTTGCGGTCGGTGTGGCTTAGCGCGAATTCGAACAGCAAGGATTTTCGCTGGAGTTCTCCCCAGTATTTGCTGCTGTAGCTCGTGTCGAGTGGTACAAAAACATCGGGCATGATTCCGCCTCCACCGTAAACGGTTCTACCCGCTGTTGTCTTGAAAGCCAATGAATCTACGAATTTGATGCTGTCGGCATGGTACAGTTCGCCTTTTTTCATACGATTGGATATATCGTCATCGTATTCATCCCCCTTCTCGTAAGGCTTTTGAATGCATCTGCCGGAAGGTGTGTGATACCTTGCAATGGTGAGTCGCACAGCAGACCCATCAGGCAAAGGCATCGGTTTTTGTACAAGCCCTTTGGCAAAGGACCTGCGGCCTATGATCAAACCGCGGTCATGGTCTTGTATCGCACCCGAAACAATTTCACTTGCCGAAGCAGAATATTCATCGATTATCACAATCAACTTCCCTTTGTGGAACTCGCCCAAAGAGCTAGAGAGCATTTCTTGCTTGGGATTATTAAGTCCTTCGGTGTAAACGATTAGTTTGTCGCTTTCCAGAAATTCATCAGCCAACTCTACCGCTCGGTTCAAATAACCGCCACCGTTACCCGATAAGTCCAGGATGAGGTTTTTCATGCCTGAGGCTTTAAGCTCTTCCAACGCTTTTTTAAACTCCTCTACTGTTGCATCGGCAAATCGACTGATTTTGATGTATCCGGTTTCTTGATCAGCCATGTACGAAGCGTCTACACTGAAGATTGGAATCTTATCTCGAGTGATGAGGAACTCCAATGGCTGTGGCTCACTTCTTCTTGAAATCTCAACCTTCACCTTGGTTCCCTTATCGCCACGCAAACGCTTCAAGACCCCGTTGTTGGTCATTTTCACTCCTGCTACAATCTCCCCATCAATCCGAAGTATACGATCGCCCGCCCGAATTCCAAGTTTTTCGGATGGACCTCCTGCAATTGTTTGAGTCACTAAAATGGTATCTTCAAAAATATTGAACTGGATTCCTACACCTTCGAATTTCCCTACCAGAGGCTCATTCATTTCTTTCAATTCGCTGGCTGGTATGTAAACCGAATGCGGATCCAGTTTCTTCAAAACCGCCTTGATTGCCTCCTCCGTCAATTGTGCTTCGTTGACGGTATCCACGTATCCGAATCTGATCATTTGCAAGAGTGCATCGTACTTGATGGTTGATTGTGATTGTGCGAATGCCGGCAATGCCGCCATTGAAAAAACCACCATCAAGTATTTGGCTTTTTTGATTATTTCCATAAGTATTTATAATTATAATGCCCAGAAGCGATAGAACGCTTCCGGGCGTATACAAATTGTAATCTTAGAATTTATTTCTCCTCTTATGCTCCACCATAGGATTCCAAATCACGATCGAACAGGTACATTCCACCTTTGTCGTTGCCTATCAGATTGAGCTTGTCCAATATGTTCCTAGCCAACGCTTCCTCTTCAATTTGTTCTGAAACATACCATTGCAGGAAGTTGTGGGTAGTGTAATCCTTTTCGGCCAAGCAGCGTTCCACCAATTTGTTGATTTCTGCTGAAACGTGCACTTCGTGCTTCAAGATCATTTCAAAAATCTCTTGGATGTTTTTGAAACTGGATGTTGGAGCCTTGAGAGCAGGTACCAATCCGTGTCCTCCGCGCTCATTGATGAAATGAACTAGCTTCAGCATGTGCATGCGCTCTTCGTCAGAATGCTTATAAAGGAATTTGGATACGCCATTGTATCCTTTTACATCGGCCCAGGAAGCCATGGCAAGGTAGTACTGTGAAGATGCCGCCTCGAGTTCAACTTGGCGGTTGAGCAGGTCTTGAATTTTCTTTGATAGCATGTTTTATGGTTTTAGGTTTTTAAATTGAATTCAAAGGCTCTGGTTCAACCCAGTCGCCATGTAGTTTTATCAGATCGATAAGCTCATCTACTGCAATGTCTGATTCGATGTTTCGCTTTACCACTTCTTTACCCTTGTAAAGGGTGATTTTCCCAACACCCACACCAACATATCCGTAATCGGCATCCGCCATTTCTCCTGGACCATTCACAATACAACCCATGATTCCGATTTTCAATCCTTTCAAATGATCGGTTCGGGAACGTATTTTGGCGGTGGTCTCTTGCAAGTCGAACAATGTGCGTCCACATGATGGGCAGCTGATGTATTCTGTTTTGGAAATGCGGCAACGGGTAGCTTGAAGTATTCCGAAAGAGGCCGTATTCGTTTTCATTTCGGAAATGTCCGGCGCTTTTATCCAAACACCATCACCCATGCCATCCAACAACAATGCTCCGATATCGGTGGAAGCGTGTAATTGCAGTGTTTCATCAGAGCTAACCTGGTAATTGCGCTTGATGATCACTGGTGTTTTGATGCCTCGGCTCAACAACTCCACGAAAATACGCCGTTGTTCAGCCATGCCATGTGGATTGACCGTGTCAAGAACCAATACAACTGATTGGTCATTGCCTATGGCAGCTAGAAAATCCCGGTCGACAAATATTACCGAAGCATCGATCGCAACGAAATTCAATTGTACCGATTTCAAATTACTCTCCAGGTATTCCCATCCACAAAATAGAGGGTAGCTCCTAGTCCTGTCACGTTGTGTCTTCCAGGTTTCGCTATTGTAGATGATACTAAGTGTACCTGGTATTTCAAAGTCAACACTTAAATCACCTGCATAAACATAATCACTTGCCTGGTCACTTAAATTCCACTTGTCTAATGGTACCGAATAGGAG
>JBKDSL010000024.1:0-4745 GCA_046340555.1 Bacteroidota bacterium | reverse complement strand
CTTTTTAACCATATTGGTGAAATACCTCAAGCCACTTGCCAAGTCGGGTCCTTTCCCTTCAGGTTGGAAGTCCAGCAGTTCTTTGATGATTCTTAATATATGAGTCCTGCCTTTTTTCGGTGGTATGAACTTTTCCACTCGATCGGAAAAGAGCATGACTCCCGTTTTATCGTTGTTTTGGATCGCTGAAAAGGCCAAGACCGCACAAAGCTCGGTGATTAATTCTCTTTTGAACTGCTTGGTTGTTCCGAAGTTTCCTGAGCCGCTAATATCAACTAGCAACATCACAGTCATTTCGCGTTCTTCCTCGAAAATTTTCACATATGGATGATTGAATCGAGCAGTTACATTCCAATCAATAGACCTTATATCATCGCCAGGTATATATTCACGAACCTCGCTAAATGCCATACCACGACCTTTGAACGCACTATGGTACTCGCCAGAAAAAATCTGGCTAGACAAACCCTTTGTACGGATTTCAATGGCTCTTACTTGCTTTAAAAGGTCAACGGTTTCCACAGTTACACTTCGAGGATGAAAAAATCGATTTTATTGATGCTGGGACCACTATCAGGGCACTTCAACGGCGTTGAGTATCTGGCTGATGATGGCGTCGGTAGTTATGTTTTCGGCCTCAGCCTCATAGGTCAATCCAATGCGATGGCGCAGTATGTCGAAGCAAACAGCCCTTATGTCTTCTGGAATAACATAACCCCTTCGCTTGATGAAAGCATAGGCTTTGGATGCCAATGCAAGGTTGATACTGGCACGTGGAGACGCGCCATAATTGATCATTCTACGGATATTACCTAATCCATGTTGGTCAGGTTGGCGGGTAGCAAATACGATATCCAGGATATATTTCTCAATCTTCTCATCCATGTAAACCTCCCTAACGGTTTTGCGCGCCCTTAGTATATCCATAGTTGTTACAACCGGTTGGATAGGCTTGGAATCTGGATTCAGATTTTGACGGATAATAGCTCGTTCTTCTTCTTTGGAAGGATAGTCGATAATAACCTTCAACATGAACCGGTCTAATTGGGCTTCTGGTAGCGGATATGTTCCCTCTTGTTCTACGGGGTTTTGTGTAGCCAAAACAAGAAAAGGCTCCTCCAGATGAAATGTTTGGTCACCTATGGTAACTTGTTTTTCCTGCATGGCCTCCAAAAGTGCGCTTTGTACTTTTGCTGGTGCTCGGTTTATTTCATCGGCTAGAATGAAGTTTGAGAAAATTGGACCCTTTCGTACGGTGAATTCTTCCCTTTTTTGATTGTAAACCATGGTCCCTAACAGGTCTGCTGGGAGCAAGTCCGGGGTGAATTGAATTCTACTGAACTTGGCATGTATTGCCGAAGCCAGGGTTTTTATTGCCAAGGTTTTGGCCAATCCAGGTACACCCTCCAACAATAAGTGTCCGTTTGACAACAGTCCAATTAGTAACCTGTCGGTCATATGTCGTTGACCTACAATTGCTTTGCCCATTTCCATGTGCAATAGTTCCACAAAAGCGCTTTCGCTTTGGATTTTCTCGTTGATTTCTCGAATGTCAGTCATAAACGTGTTTTAAAAACGGCACAATTTTAATGAATCCCCAATGAAAAAAATATGAAGTAAACGCATATTGATTTAAAGGTTAACCTCGACATCAATTGTTAATTTCGCAATGTGCGCAGGTGGTTTATCAATTTGTCTTTCAAAGGTACTGATTATGCAGGATGGCAAATCCAGCAAAACGCACGCACGGTTCAAGGTGAGCTAGATCGTGCACTTTCTTTAATCTTGAGAATGCCCACCAACACCATTGGCTGCGGGCGAACAGATACCGGTGTGCATGCCAGTTCCTTCTTTGCTCATTTTGATTTGCCAGGTCAAGAAGGTTTGCCTTTGAATGAGTCCGATCTGGTAAGAAGTCTGAATGGTATTCTTGCACAAGACATTGCCATTCATGAGATTTTTGAAGTACCTACGGATTTACATGCCCGTTTCAGCGCAATACAACGCACTTATGAATACAAGATCACACAAAAAAAGGAGCCATTTTTACAAGGTCTGGTAACTCATTCGCATAACAAATTGAATTTGTCGGAATTGAACGAGACATGCCGTGTACTATTAGGGAAACATGACTTTACCTCCTTTAGTCGAACCCATACCCAGGTAAAGACGAATAATTGTCAGATTTCAGAAGCCTATTGGTTCGAAAACAATGGGCTCACGGTGTTCCGTATCACTGCCGATCGGTTTTTGAGAGGAATGGTTAGGGCAATTGTAGGCACTTGCTTTAAGCAGCCAAGTGTTCAAATCATGCGTGAAATTATTGAAGCCAAAGACCGATCCAAAGCAGGCGCATCTGCTCCTCCTGAGGGATTATTTCTGTCGGATATCAGTTATCCCTTTACTTTTCATCACAAATCAAATATCGAATGAGTCAGGTATCGGGTCGGGCTTTTGATGTTGGAATTCTCTCTGGAGTGTTCCGTTTTGTTAAGCCTTATAGGAAGACGCTTTGGACAACCGTTTTATTGACCATCGCCATCGCCGCCATGAGCCCATTAAGGCCATACCTAACTCAACATACGCTGGATTCCTACGTGGCCCAAGGTGACTTGGACGGATTGGTTACCATGACGATGGTTATGTTGGCTGTATTGGTTATTCAATCACTTTTCCAGTTTTTGCATGCCTACCAATCAAACTTGCTAGGACAATTGGTCATACGTGACATGCGTGTCCAATTACTGGGAAAGATGATTCGTTTTCCCGTCCCATATTTTGATCGCACCTCAGTGGGTATTCCTGTAACTAGAACCATATCAGACATGGAAACAGTTGCGGATATTTTTTCCGACGGACTCATTATCATCATCGGCGATCTGCTGCAGCTGGCTGTAATCATGGGTTACATGTTTTATGTGGATTGGCAATTGACATTAGTGAGTCTAAGCACAATTCCCTTATTGGCTGTTGCTACGAATGTTTTTAAGAATAGCGTCAAAAAATCATTCACAGAGGTTCGAACACAGGTGGCTGCCCTAAACACGTTTGTTAATGAACATTTAAGTGGAATCAGGGTTGTACAAATGAACAACCGGGAAGTGAAAGAATTGGAGCGATTCAAGGAAATCAATTCTTTGCATCGAGATGCTAACATCCGTTCAGTTTGGTATTACAGTATTTTTTTCCCCGTGGTAGAGATTCTATCAGCCATTTCAATCTGTTTATTGGTTTGGTGGGGTGCTTCTGAAGTTATTTCTGACCGTTTGACATTTGGGACTTTAGTGGCATTCATCATGTACATAAATATGCTTTTTCGTCCTATTCGTGAATTGGCCGACAAATTCAATACTTTACAAATGGGAGTGGTCAGCTCAGAAAGGATATTGAAATTGATGGACAATCATGCAATCGAAGGAGCAACTACTTTCAATAACCAAAACTTACATAAAATCAACCAGGGCATTGTTGAGTTCAAAAATGTTTGGTTTGCTTATAAAGACGAAGACTGGGTTTTAAAAGATGTCAGCTTTAAAATCGAGAAAGGTAGCCGCATGGCCCTAGTGGGTGCCACAGGGTCTGGAAAAACCACTATTATAAGTCTGATCAATAGATTCTATGAGATACAAAAGGGAGCTATTTTGATTGATGGAGTGGACATAAGAGATTTCAGGCTGGATGAGTTACGCGCATCAATAGCAGTTGTTCTTCAAGATGTGTTTTTGTTCTCAGATACTATTAGAAACAACGTAACATTGGGCGATGAATCAATAGGTCAGGAAAAAATAAGGGAAGGGGCCAAGCGCATCGGCTTGGACAGATTGATTCAGAGCCTTCCCAATGGACTTGACTATAGGGTAGGAGAGAGGGGAACTTTATTGTCAATGGGTCAACGGCAGTTGATCTCCTTTTTGCGTGCTTGGGTTCATGATCCTGCAATATTGGTCCTGGACGAGGCAACATCTTCTATTGATTCTGAAAGCGAGCATTTGATCATCAATGCTACAGAGGAACTCACCAAAGGCCGAACATCCATAGTTATAGCCCATCGATTGGCTACTATACGGCATGCTAACTGCATTTTAGTGCTCGATAAGGGAAGTTTAGTGGAACAAGGTAGTCACCAGGAGCTGCTCGCTAAAAAAGGCTTTTACCATAGGCTTTATGAAGTGCAGTTTAGCCACCAAGATGATTGACGATTTACTAGGTACATTGATTGTCCTATTCCTTGTGGACTAACTTAGCTTAACTTAACTCAATTCATAATATTTGATCCTTTAAAGTGTAATCTGATTTTGGACTTTACTTCATAAATCCTATTTTCGTCGCCTAAAACATTTATAAAATGGGAGTCTTAAAGGAATTCAAGGAGTTTGCCATGCGTGGCAATCTGGTCGACTTGGCTCTTTCCTTTGTCATGGGCGGCGCATTCGGTAAAAAAGTTACATCATTTGTAGACGGTATGGTAATGCCTGCTGTGGGCATGTTGACCGGCGGCGTAGATTTCAGCGATAAGAAACTGGTGCTTCAAAAGGCCTCCGATTCAACCTCTGAAGTTGCCATCCAATATGGTCAATTTGTAACCGCATTCATCGACCTTATAGTGATTTCCTTCGCGGTGTTTCTAATAGTTAAAGCCATCAACAAGCTTAAGCGCGATGAAACACCTTTGCCTCCGCCTCAACCCGTTGTCTCAAATGAAGAGACATTGCTAACAGAGATCAGGGATCTGTTAAGGAATGGCA
>JBKDSL010000023.1:0-61975 GCA_046340555.1 Bacteroidota bacterium | reverse complement strand
TGATTGTTGGGTTCGATGTGGAACTGAAAGCTGCGAGGAAGATGTCGGCCTTATACTGCTGACCATTCAAAACATAACTTGTGGGAGCAATAACCCTTGCCTCAAGGTTATCAAATTTGAAAGAACCTGCATCGATAGCCGTATAAAGGTGGTTGATCACCTCAGACTCTACGTTGCGAACATCGGCTTGGAATTTTGTAAGCAAGGCGATGGTGGCTACAACTGGGTTGTGATAAAAATTCATCATCTCCCAAGTGGTTTTGTTATCGCGAACATCAGCAGCAGCAGGATCCTTGGTGTTCAACACTTGATCTATACGTGCTTTGAATGCGGACTGATCTGCTGGAGACAGAGACCCTACGACATTCTTTTTGAATTCATCGATTTTCACTTTGAGATTGGTCGCCAAGAAACCTCTTCCATCTGCCTTATCGCCACACAACAAGTTTGTAGGTACATCATAGTCATCCTTTCTGGCTATGTCTTTGGCGGCTGGCACTTTCGCGCCCTTCTCCAAACCTTCTACTTTAATGGTGATGTCGGTCTTAAGCTGTTCAATGTACGTGACCATGTCAGAAGAAAACTTCTTTACTTTTTGAGCCTTTTCATTGAAAGGGCCGACCTTAGCCGCATCATTTTGCATTGCTTTGTTGAAGTCTGCATACACCCGTTCGTTACGGGAAGTTGTATTCTTGTTGGATGTCTCGAGACTATCGTTCACTGTAACGAAGGCGTTGATGATTTCCTTGGAAACGTTAAGGGCCAAAAGGGCCGTTAACACCAAGTACATCATCCCGATCATTCGTTGCCTCGGGGATAAATTACCGCCTGCCATATCTGAATTTCTCTGTTTTTAGGGTTAATGAGGTTTCTTGTAATCAGGAGGAAATCACTTACCGCCTCCGGCGTTAATGTTCATCGCAGACAGCATGTTGCCATAAACGGTATTTAGAGAAGACAAGTTCTTTGAAAGCTTAGAAATCTCATCTTTATACCTTTTTGTATCTTCAACGGTAGCGTTAAGGTTAGACATAAGCTCGTTGATGCCAGTAAAGAACTTGGCAGTTTCCTTCATGTTCTTGTTGGAATCCTGCAACTGCAATTCATAAATGGCATTCAGAGCTGCCAAGTTCTTGCCAGCAGCAGAAACCTGATCGCTGTATACTTTAACATCATCAGAAGATGTGCTAAGGCTGTTCATAGCCTGAGTTGCTTTCTCATAGGAACTAGCAAGTCCTGAAACAGACTTGGAAGCGGTTTGAACATTCTTCACATAATCATCAGTTGCAACTGATGCCTTGGTGAAATCTGAAAGTTTGGATGTGTATTCACCCAATGAACGCAATCCGGTGCCGAGGCTTTGAATCAATTCTGGACCGATTTTAGCTTCAGCCATCAACCTATCCAATTCTTGAGCAACTGGATCTGCAACCTTTTTCTTTTTGTGCTTGTCGCCACCTGGCTCATGCATGCCAGCCAACTCTGGGTAAACCAACGACCAATCCACTTCTTCATGTGGTGGTTCAAATGCTGAAAAGAAGAAGATTACCGCTTCGGTTAGAAGACCAATGGTAAGCATAAGTCCGGCACCTTCCCAGTGCTGAATTTTGAAAAGAGCTCCTACAATTACAATTGACGCTCCCAAGCCGTACAACTTGGCCATCATGTTCTTAAAACCCTTGCTCTGGGTGATTGTTGCTAATCCCATTTTTTAAGATGTTTTTGAGTTAGTGTTAGGTTAGTTTAATTTGATTTGTTTTGTTTCAGAAATGGATTTTAAAAATCGGATTTGTCACGACCCATGAAGCTCATCACGCAACGGAATCCAACGTAACTTTTAGCTGTGTCTTGATATTCAAATGAACGAGTACCGGTTTGTAAGTAATATCCAACGTCCTTCCAAGAACCGCCACGAATGACTTTTCTCTTAAGCACTGGAGGGTCCGATTCTTTTGCATCATATGCGTAATCCGGATTTAAATCGTGTTGGAAATTATAAGCCGATTCATCATATGCATTGCTTGTCCATTCTGATACATTACCCGCCATGCAATACAATCCGTAATCATTGGGCCAATAGGATGTAGCTGAAACGGCATAGAAACCACCGTCATCGAGATAATTACCACGCATAGGCTTGAAGTTACCCAAGAAACAACCGCGGCTATTGCGGATGTACGGACCACCCCATGGGTATGGTGACAAATCCATACCACCACGCGCGGCATATTCCCACTCGGATTCCGTAGGAAGACGGAAGTCCTGAACCATGGATTCTCCGTTGGACATTAGGTAGCTATTCAGCAACTGAGACCTCCAAATACAAAAAGCACGGGCTTGCTTCCAATTCACACCCACAACCGGATATTCGTCATAGGATGGATGCCAAAAGTACATGTTGGTAATGGGGTCGTTAAAAGAATAAGTGAAATCATGAATCCAAGCAAGCGTGTCTGGATAAACATTAATCACATCCCTTTTAATAAATACAGAGCGATCAATCTTCCCTTGCTCCCTATTTGCACGCTGGGCAGCTTCCTGCAGGTCAATCCAATAATACTCGAAATTGAATTTGCGGGCATCAAACTCCTTGCGGCGATAATATCTTTCAGCTTCCGGCAAAAAGAGCTCGTTCAAAGTTTCGACGTGCTCTTCATCCTCATAATCCAACTTCTCTCGCCAATTAATACGCTCTCCGTATTCACCTTCATCAATCAAGTGATCTCCGCCAATCAGCCTGTGAGCTAGTGAGTCGCGAACCCAATGCACAAACTGACGATATTCATTGTTTGTGATTTCGGTGTTGTCCATGTAGAACGCATAGACGGAGACCGTCTTGCTTTGGGAAACCATCGCATAAGGCACATCTTGATCGCTTGGACCCATGTTGTAAGCACCTGAAGGAATGAAAACCATTCCATAGGGATCAGCCTGATACCATTTTTCCCTAGGCTGAACCCCAACCAACTGGCCGCGGTTTCCGCCTCCGCAACTACTGATAATCAGCATGATTGCGGAATAAATGATCAGTTTTTTCATGTTTATCTTTTAAAGTTACCCGGTCTGTTTCTTAACGAAGCTATTTGAAACTTATTATCCGTTGAATTCGATAAGTAATATTAAATGTGATGGACAAATTAACTGTTGTTACGATTACTACCAATATAGGTTTCAATGAACCTAGGAATGGGTGTAATTCCTACATGAATCTTACATTCCTGATGATAGGTGTAACCTTCTTCTTGATCTTGTAGCAATAGCCCAACATTATTTCGTGGCTGCCACTACTATAATTCTTGATCTCAGAAGTTGTCATGTCATAAGAATAACCTAAACGAAGATTAGGCATGATATTTAGTCCAGCCATAAGAACAAAAGCATCATCTATGCGATAAGAAGCGCCAGCCCAAAAACGATTATTGAAATCCATATTTGCATTAATATCAACCTGTGTCTGATCGGCTACATTCTTTACAAAGACAGAAGGTGTAAGCGACATTGATGGAGAAAACTCTATGCGGTATCCTGCCATGAGGTAATGGTGACGAGCCAACTTAGTGGAGAAGTCACCATAATCAACTTCACCTTCTGTAAGATGAGAAGCTGAAATACCGGCATAAAACTTATCAGAATTATAATACACTCCTGCACCAAGGTCTGGAGCTACACTTCCTGATTGATTTTCTGTTGGAATCAACGGATCATCGGAATCAATGAAACGAAAATCTCCGCCAAGAGATTTTTGAACCAATCCCAAGTCAGCGCCAATTGCAAGATTTCCTTGACCTACATTGAATCGGAATGCATAAGATAATTTCGCTGCGAAGGTGTTTTCAAAACCCAATTCGTCGGTAGCTAAGACAGACAATCCCAAACCGCCACGCAAGAATTCCACAGGAGCATCAATTCCAAAAACTACAGATGTAGGATTACCTTCAAATCCAGACCATTGATTCCTGTAAAGCAATGAGCCACAAATACCCTCACTGCTTCCGGAATATCCCGGGTTGGTGTAAAGTTTGTTGAACATGTTTTGGCTGAACTGCGGATCCTGCTGAGCGAAAACGGATGCACATGAAGCAACAACTATCGAGACAACCAGCTGAATTCTTTTCATAGTGATTATGAAGGGTTTTGAGTTTTATTAAGTGTTTAATTCGGTTAAAGAAGATACTAGGGGGCTAAGGTAAATAAAATTTGATAATCAAAACCAAATGGTAAACGGACCATAAAATCCAGAATACTGATCGGGTGATTTTATCAAGGCCTAAAAGTCTTTACATGTAATTGTTTATCATGATATTATGCAAAAGTGAAGTAAAGCCTTGATTCCTAAATTTATTGATAATCAATGTACTGAATTCTTATAATTTCTGAATGATTCTCCACAAGCGTTCCGGCATTTCGTTCTGCATGGCTTGTTGGTAATCCTTGGCAGAACAGGGAATGTGCCTTTTCCGAATCAAGTCGGGGTTGTCTTGGCTCACTGGACTTGGCAACTCTAGCCACCAACGGGACGTGAAATTGTGCTTCAGAAAAACCAAATTGCCAGACGCAACACCAGCCTCAACATGATACCTGGTGAAATTTGACTCAGGTGCCTTTCCTGGGAAATCACCCATACGGTTGCCATAGCCTTCCATCAAATACCAAATCATTTGTGCCCCTAAATGTGCGGTTTGTTGGTTGGAATCCGATTTAGAATCAAATTCAAAAAAACCAGCAGAGGACAACTGGTCATTTAAACCTGCATACAACATCAATTGGCAGGCCTCCTCCCCACTCAGACCATTTGGAGAAGGATCGGTTGTTCCTGGCGCATCGGCTTGTCGAATAACAGACATATCGAAGGTGATCATATCTGAGGACCTTATAACCGGCTCTATATCCTGTAAAGAAGCCCTTGCCTCACCCACCCTGTACGTATCGAACAAAAGCTTATTCATGAATTCAACTGATTCGGCACCAACGAAATGCGTTTGATAACCAATATTGCTGAAGTTGAAGAGATAAGTAGGTTGTTGTAAAACGATTTTCCCCAACCAAGCCTTGCTAGACAAATTGCTGTCAGGAGAACCCAAGTCAAATCTAGAATCAATGGAAGTGATGTTCATGAGCTTCCCGAATGGCCTGTATGCCTCATGGAGTGCCAAGGTGAGGTCTTGAGAACCGCCTATTACTACTGGCATCATTCCAGCCACAATCAGATCCCTCACGATCTCGCTCAATGCGAACCGTGTATCATCAGGGGTAGAACCTGGTCGTAACGCACCCAAATCAACCGTGGTAATCGGATGCTCATGTTTATGCAAACGATATAGCCTTTGCCTGAAGGATTTTGAAATATCCATTGCGCCATCCGCTGCAGACAATCGATAATCACCAATGCTGAGTATAGCAATACCCGAGGATGGTAACTCAGGGAAACCACTGGAGCTATTGAATATGGTAGCATTTCCCAAGCAGTTGGGAAAATGAGAAACGGCCTCCTCAATTAGCTCATCAGATACTGGCAGGAAAAAATCGGCGGTCAACATCCGTTGGCTGATTTATTATTTACTGGTCTTTTTCTTGGCTGCTGTTTTTTTCTTGGCTGCAACTTTTGCTTTGGGCGCAGTTTTGACTTTGGTTTTTGTTGCAGCCGGTTTACTGGCAGCGACCTTTTTTGCAGGTGCCTTCTTTGCAGTCTTGGCCGCCGTTTTCTTAGCTGCCGTGCCTGACTTCTTTTTGGCAGCAGCAGAAGCTACAAGCTTGCCGGCCTTGGCAGGGCCATTTTGCTTGAGATCCAACTCTTCGCAATCCTTGAATGTGAGACTGGAGGGCTCAACTCCTTTGGGTATCTTGATATTCTTTTTTCCCCAGGCAATGTATGGCCCCCATCGACCCTTGAGCACCTTAAGATCTGAATCCTCTATGAAGGTTTTGATAATCTTCTCGGCATCAGATTTCCTCTTGGCCAAGATCAACTCTACCGCCCGGTCACTGCCAATGGTGTAAGGGTCGTCGGTCTTAGGTATTGATACGAAAAGGCTTTCATGTCTGACGTATGGTCCGAATTTACCTATGGCAACGACCATGTCTTTCCCTTCGAATTCACCCAAGTTCCTAGGCATCTTGAACAACTCCAAGGCATCTTCCAGCGTAATGGTTTCAAGCCTTTGGCCCGATCTTAATTTAGAATACCGTGGTGATTCGTCATCCTTGTCGCCCTTGATTTGAACGATGGGACCGAATTTTCCAATCCTGGCAGACACCGTCTTACCTGATTGAGGATCCAATCCTAGAATCCGCTCCCCGCTTGCACGTTCCGTGTTTTTCTCGGCATATTCAACCGTTTTATGGAATGGGTTATAAAATTCCTTAAGCATATCCACCCAGCGAATATTTCCTTCGGCTATTTCATCAAACTCTTTTTCAACATCTGCGGTGAAGTTGTAATCCATTATATCCTTGAAGTTTTTCACAAGGAAATCCGTAACCACCGTGCCAATATCCGTCGGAAACATTTTTGCTTTTTCAGCACCTGTAACTTCCGTCCTGCTGCTATGCACGACTTTGTCTACCTTGATTGTCAACAACCGCGCCACACGATCCCGGCCAGGCCTATCCTCCTTAAGCACGTATTGCCTTTTTAAAATCGTAGAAATGGTTGGAGCATAGGTGGAAGGTCGACCAATACCCAGTTCCTCCATTTTTTTAACCAAACTTGCTTCTGTGTATCGGGCTGGCGGATAAGAGAATTTCTCTGTTGCAGTCAAATCCTGAAGATCGATCACCTGTCCTTTATTCAAAGGAGGTAAAAGTCCGCTTTCATTTTCATCATTCTCCTCATCAGAAGATTCCATATAAACTTTTAGGAATCCGTCGAATTGGACTACTTCGCCTGTTGCAACAAGCTCATCTTTGTTGCCAGAGCAACCGATATTGACAATAGTCTTCTCGATTCTTGCATCACTCATCTGGGAAGCAATGGCACGCTTCCAAATCAAATCATACAAGCGCCTTTCATTGTTTTCGCCATCTACCGAATGAACATGGAAATATGTGGGGCGAATGGCTTCGTGGGCCTCCTGTGCGGAAGCGTTTTTGGTTTTGTATTGCCTCGGGTTAGAGTATTCTTTGCCGAATGAAGAGGTTATCTCATTCTTGGCGGCGTCGATGGCAGTGGTAGATAAATTCACCGAATCGGTTCTCATGTAAGTGATCTTTCCCGATTCATAAAGCTTTTGTGCTACTACCATTGTTTGGGACACGGAGAAGCCCAACTTTCGACCAGCCTCTTGCTGAAGTGTTGAAGTCGTGAATGGGGCTGAAGGTGTTTTCTTGCCGGGTTTTTTCTCGAGGTTCGAAATCGTGAACGTTTCCCCTATGCATGATTTCAGAAATTTCTCGGCCTCCTCAGCTGTTTTGAAGCGGGTTGGGTGTTCGGCCTTAAGTTGGGCGGCTTTCCCCTTGTCATCATTAACTTGGAAAAAAGCAACAACCTTGAATGCAGAGGAACTTTTATGCGCCTCGACTTCTCTCTCCCTTTCGACAATCAACCTAACAGCTACCGACTGCACCCTGCCAGCTGACAAGGACGGCCTAACCTTCTTCCATAAAATTGGAGACAACTCAAATCCCACTAGGCGATCCAACATCCGTCGGGCCTGTTGGGCATCTACCAGGTTTTTGTCGATTTTCCGCGGATTAGCAATGGCATTAAGTATAGCAGGCTTTGTGATTTCATGGAAAACAATTCGCTTGGTTTTCTTTTCATTCAAACCAAGGGTTTCAAACAAGTGCCATGAAATGGCTTCTCCTTCACGGTCTTCGTCCGTTGCAAGCCAAACCACATCTGCTTTCTTGGATAAACGCGTGAGTTCGGAAATCACCGCCTTTTTGTCCTCGCTTATTTCATATAGAGGAGAAAAGTCGTTTTTTACATCTATCGCCTTATCTGATTTTGCAAGATCTCTAACGTGACCATAGCTGGATTTCACCACATATCCCTTACCCAAGAAACCCTCAATGGTTTTGGCCTTGGCAGGGGACTCAACAATAATAAGATTTTCAGCCATTAATGATCAATTGTTTAATAATGAGTTTGATACGAAAACTTGAAAAACGGGGGGCAAAGTAAAGAATTAAAATCCAATTGTTCCAAATCCACTTGGTTACAATGACAATTTGTCAGCGACCACCCTAATGCTTAACTTCGCATCAATATTATATCATGTCTACAGACCCAATTTCTGAAAGTAAAATAATCGATGAAAGTCGTCAGGGTGAGGCTTTTGTGAATCCAAATCCTGTTTCCAAAGCATCTAAAAAATTGTTCCTGGAAAGCTATGGATGCCAAATGAATTTCTCGGATAGTGAAATCGTTGCATCAATTTTGGGAGACGCTGGTTTTCAAACCATTTCAGACCCTTTCGAGGCAGATGTTATCCTGCTCAACACCTGTGCCATCCGTGAAAACGCCGAACTAAAGGTCCGGCAACGGCTGAACGATTTCAAAAAGAAGAAAAAAGAAAAACCGAGCCTAGTAATCGGAATGCTCGGATGCATGGCTGAGCGACTGAAATACAAGTTATTAGATGAAGAAAAGCTTGTTGATTTGGTGGCGGGCCCAGACTCTTACAGGGATCTACCAAAGTTGATTGAAACGGTAGAAAGTGGACAAAAAGCTGTTAATGTGTTATTGTCAAGGGAAGAGACTTATGGCGACATCAGTCCGGTCAGATTATCCTCCAATGGAGTGACCGCGTTTGTGTCAATCACACGTGGTTGCGACAACATGTGCTCTTTTTGTGTAGTGCCATTTACCAGGGGTCGAGAAAGGAGCCGAGATCCAGAGTCTATTCTATCGGAAGTCCGAGACTTGTACGAAAACGGTTACCGTGAGGTAACATTGCTGGGCCAAAATGTGGACTCTTATATTTGGGCAGGGGGTGGATTGAAAAAAGAAATCTTGACAGAGGAACAAAGATTGTCTGCTGTTGACTTTTCAAAACTGCTCGATTTGGTTGCCCGGATTTCTGCTGATTTGAGGATTAGATTTTCAACATCGAACCCCCGCGACATGACAGACGATGTGCTTCATGTGATTGCGAAGCATGAAAATATCTGCAAATACATCCATTTACCTGTTCAATCAGGAAGCACCTCGGTTTTGGAGCGTATGAATCGCGGCTATAGCCGTGAAGTTTATATGGACCGTATCGAAGCCATCAGGAGAATCATTCCCGGCTGCGCGGTATCCACCGACATCATTTCAGGATTCTGTGGCGAGACCGAGGAAGACCACAATGAGACACTCTCCTTGATGGAGTGGGCTGAGTATCACTTCTCGTACATGTTCAAATATTCTGAACGACCAAAGACATTGGCTGAGCGACAGTACAAAGATGATGTTCCAGATGATATAAAGACCAGAAGACTTACAGAAATCGTGGACCTGCAGCAAACACTATCCAAAAAACGAATGGATGGCATGACAGGCAAAGTGCACCGTGTGCTGGTTGAGGGAACTTCAAAGCGGTCCGATGACATGCTGATGGGACGCAACACGGAGAATGCCGTTGTAGTATTCCCGAAAGAATTTTTCAAGCCGGGTGACTATGTAGATGTAATGGCACATTCCTGCACTGCAGCTACATTAATCGGTAAGGCAGTAATCAGCCAGTAATTCAGAAATGAACATACAGGAAATCAAACAACGGTATGGAATTATAGGTAACTCTCCGTTACTGGAGCATGCCATTGACACGGCCCGACAGGTTGCTCCAACCGACATCACTGTTTTGATCACCGGTGAAAGTGGTACTGGTAAGGAGGTTTTTCCGCAGATCATCCATGGGATTAGCTCTCGCAAGCATGGACCATACATAGCAGTAAACTGCGGAGCGATTCCAGAGGGGACTATCGATTCGGAACTTTTCGGCCATGAAAAAGGTGCCTTTACAGGAGCCCATGAAGCACGTAAAGGGTACTTTGAAGTTGTTAACGGCGGCACTATATTCCTAGACGAGGTGGCAGAACTACCCCTTCTGACTCAAGTAAGGTTATTGCGCGTGTTGGAAACCGGCGAGTTTATCAAAGTTGGATCATCCAAGGTCATAAAAACAAATGTCCGCGTGGTGGCTGCCACTAATGTGGATATCCCTCAAGCGATCAGAAACGGGAAATTCAGAGAAGATCTATATTATCGCTTAAACACGGTGCCGATACAAGTTCCATCGCTACGACAGCGCAAAGAGGACATACAATTGTTGTTCAGAAAATTCTCGACGGATTTCGCTGACCGCTACAGGATGCCAGCTGTTACATTGACACCAGATGCGGTTGAAAAGCTCACATCCTTCGCATGGCCCGGTAATGTGCGACAACTTAAAAACATAACGGAACAACTATCGATTTTGGAGCGCAATAAGACAGTCAATGGTGATGTGCTACGGAATTACCTGCCTGATGAAGGAGCCAGAACCCTACCAATTGTAGCAGGAACTTCTGCCGGATCCGAATTCACCGAAAGGGATTTGCTTTACAAGGTCTTGTTCGATATGCGTAAAGATATTGTTGACCTTAAGAAGCTTGTGTTGGAGATGATTTCATCCGGAGGCGTAACAGGTGCTTTCACAGAATCGCACGCACAGATTATTGATAAGCTTTATCAAGAGGTTACCCCTGGCGCTCAAACTCCCCAACCAACCATTTCCATCCAGCCAGTGAACAATGTCTCACCTGTAACCAGGCATGATGAAATCGTAGATGAGAACCTCTCTTTGGAGGAGCGGGAAAAAGAGACCATAAAAAAGGCAATAGAAAAACACCGTGGTCGTAGAAAACATGCAGCGCGCGAGCTAGGGATTTCGGAAAGGACCTTATACCGAAAAATCAAGGAATACGATTTATAAAAACCAAAAATGAATCGCTACCGACCAAACGAAATTCGGATCATTGCCGCTTTGCTCATATTAACGATGGGAGGATGCGGCACATATTCTTTTACAGGAGCATCAATTCCTCCTGGAACCGAGAGTGTATCTATTTCTTTTTTTGAAAACAGGGCGCCTATCATTCAGCCAACCCTTAGCTCAACTTTCACTGAAAAATTGAAAGACCGCTTCGTTTCTCAAACCAACCTACGATTGATTAACGCCAACGGCGACTTGCATTTCGAAGGATATATTTCCGACTATCAATCAAGGCCGGTAGCTATCCAAGGCAATGAACAGGCCGCATTAAACCGGCTTACCATCACAGTGTCTGTTAACTTCAAAAACAAAAAGGACCCGAAGCAGGATTTTGACAGCAGCTTTTCAAGATATGTTGACTATGACAGCAGAAAGAACCTTTCAACGGTAGAGCAGGAGCTTATTTCCGAGATTTGCCAACAGCTCACGGAAGACATTTTCAACAAAGCCGTAATCAACTGGTAAAAATGACACGTGATCGCCTTGCACAGTTAATAAAGCATCCATCATCATCGGATCAGGAATCTATTTCGGCGCTGGAAGAGATTGTTGCCAGGTTCCCCTATTATACCAATGGCCACATATTGTTGACCGTTCAATACCGATTGTTAGACCATATCCGGTACGATAGTCAATTACGCAAAACATCCGTATATGTTCCCGATCGTGCGGTTCTACGTCGTTTAGTCTTGACTGAGGAAGATGTACCATTCCCGAATGGAGAAGAGTTTTCAGCCGAACCGCTTGCTAAAGCGGAAACAGTTGAGGAAATTACTCCAGTAGTTGACGAGAAAAAACCTCTTGATACCGCCGTAATTGATAAACCGATAGAAAAAACCGAAGTCCAAATTGTTGATACCAAATTGGACCCTCGTGAGGTTATAGAACAGCGGTTGAAAGAATTGAAGCAGCAGGAACAATTAGTACGTGACCAGCTAATTGAAAACACCTCCTTGGAAACTCCGATAATCGTTCCGATTAAGGGAAGCGACACTGCAGATACTGAATTTGGTGTTGATGTATCAATTCCAACTCAATCCATCAAAAATGAAGTTCCTCAAGAACCTGTAGCTCCAATCGACCTAGCAGAAATTGAGCCTGCAGTTGATGCCATACAGCCAGTTGCAAGCATTTCTGAACCAACCAACGAGCCAGAGCAAATTGATAAGCCGATTGAAAAAAGTCAACCAAGAAGTTTCAGCGATTGGTTGAAGGTCTTACCAGCAGGGTCGACCGAGTTATTGAATAACGATGCCCCGAAATCCGGGGCACCAATTGAAACTTCCGGAGATTATTTTGAAAACGACCCTGCAAATTCAGCGGATACGAAAAACAAATCCGTTCAAAAGGAATCAATCATAGACAAGTTCATTCGCGAAGAACCGAGGATAGTTCCATCAAAGAGTGAATTCTATTCCCCAGGTAACATGGCTCGTAAAAGTGCCCAAGATCACGAGGATTTAATATCGGAAACCTTGGCTCGTATTTATGCCCAACAGGGCAACATTGCCAAAGCGATTACCACTTACGAGAGGCTAGCCTTGAAATTACCGCAAAAAAAAGCGTACTTTGCATCGCTAATTGAAAAACTACTGTCAGGTAGCTGAGCTTTAATTGTAATCTAAATACACTGAAAATCAACGAGTCATGTACACTCTTATCACCGTTTTAATCATTATCACTTGCCTTCTTCTAGCCTTAATCGTATTGGTACAAAACTCCAAAGGTGGAGGGTTGGCATCTGGTCTTAGTTCTTCAAACCAAATTATGGGAGTAAGAAAGACCACTGATATGCTTGAGAAACTCACATGGGGATTTGCAGTTGCGTTGATGGTTTTTTGTTTATTTGGCACCATGATGATGCCCAAAGGCGCTGTAAATCAAGAAGAATCAACCATTCTTGAGCAAGTTTCAAATACTGCTGTGCCATCAGCACCTGCAAATCCGCAGCCTGCTTCCAATACTCCTCCCGCCCAATAAGATTAATGGAACATCGGACTGGGATGCTTTTCAAACCTTAACCACAAGTACTTTTCAATTAAAGCAGATTTGTGGTATGTCATTTTGACTACCAAGGTGACATCATTTTATCCATCCTATCAATAAAAATGAAAAAGTGTCATTAAAAGTTGCATTGGCACGATTCCTGAATATGTGCGGTCATCTGTAAAAATCAATTTATAAACCCCATAATACTATGAGTAAAAAAATCAGCATCAAACCTCTTGCCGACCGCGTCATCGTACAGGTCGCCCCCGCGGAAACCAAAACCGCCAGTGGAATCATCATTCCAGACACCGCTAAGGAAAAACCCCAACAGGGCTTAGTAGTTGCCGTAGGTGGTGGAAAGAAGGACGAACCCATGACCGTTAAAGTAGGTGACCGTGTTTTATACGGTAAATATTCCGGTACGGAAATCACACATGAAGGCAAAGATTACCTCATCATGCGTGAATCTGACATTTTCGCTGTTATCTAATAATTGAAAAACCAAAAACATTTTAAAAACACCTGATCATGGCAAAAGAAATCTCTTTTAACCTAGAAGCAAGAGACGCCCTCAAGAGAGGCGTTGATGCGTTAGCGAATGCAGTAAAAGTGACCTTGGGTCCAAAAGGACGCAACGTCATCATCGATAAAAAATTCGGCTCACCTGTGATCACCAAAGACGGTGTTAGTGTGGCCAAAGAAATTGAATTGAAAAACCCCGTGGAAAACATGGGTGCCCAAATGCTGAAAGAAGTGGCATCAAAAACAGCTGATGTAGCTGGTGATGGAACCACTACTGCCACGGTATTGGCCCAAGCAATCATAACTGCAGGCCTAAAGAACGTTGCAGCTGGTGCTAACCCGATGGATCTCAAACGTGGAATTGACAAAGCTGTTATCGCTGTAGTAGCTAACCTGAAAAAGCAGAGCAAATCTGTTGGTGATGATAATAAAAAAATCGAGCAGGTAGCCACCATTTCCGCAAATAGCGATAGTGAAATCGGCTCACTCATCGCCAAGGCGATGGATAAGGTGAAAAAAGAAGGCGTGATCACTGTTGAAGAGGCCAAAGGCACAGAAACCACTGTGGAAGTTGTTGAAGGAATGCAATTCGACCGTGGATATATCTCTCCTTATTTCGTGACGAATGCAGAAAAAATGCAAACTGTTTTGGAGAGCCCTTACATTCTTCTATACGACAAAAAGATTTCCAACATGAAGGAGTTGCTTCCTGTATTGGAGAAAGTGGTTCAGACCGGCCGTCCTTTGTTAATCATCTCTGAAGATGTAGATGGTGAGGCGCTGGCAACTTTGGTGGTAAATAAAATCCGTGGCTCCTTGAAGATTGCCGCTGTTAAGGCCCCTGGTTTCGGCGATCGTCGCAAAGCCATGATGGAAGACATTGCCATCTTATCTGGTGGACAAGTGATTTCGGAAGAGCTTGGTTTCAAATTGGAAGATGCCGACCTCAGCAAACTTGGAAAAGCTGAAAAAATAACCATAGATAAAGACAATACCACTCTTGTTGGTGGTGCTGGAAAAAAAGCCGAAATCAATGGACGCGTAGCTCAGATAAAGGCTCAAATTGATTCTACAACGTCTGACTATGACCGCGAGAAACTTCAAGAGCGTTTGGCTAAGCTTGCCGGTGGTGTTGCTGTGTTATATGTAGGCGCTGCCACTGACGTGGAAATGAAGGAGAAAAAAGACCGCGTTGATGACGCCTTACATGCTACACGCGCTGCGGTTGAAGAGGGTATCATTCCAGGTGGTGGTGTTGCATTTATCCGCGCAATCGCTTCGCTTGACAAACTTACTGGCATCAATGAAGATGAAAACACCGGCATCGCCATCATCCGTCGTGCATTGGAAGAGCCACTTCGTCAGATTGTCGCCAATGCTGGAGGCGAAGGCTCAATCATTGTTCAAAAGGTTCGCGAAGGAAAAGACGATTTCGGATACAATGCCCGAGTTGAAAAGTTTGAGAAACTTTTTGCGGCAGGCGTTATTGATCCAACCAAAGTAGCGCGTGTCGCATTGGAAAACGCAGCATCGATTGCAGGAATGCTATTGACAACCGAGTGCGTACTTTCAGAAATCAAGGAAGACAAGGCTCCAGCAATGCCAGCCGGAATGGGCGGCATGGATGGAATGATGTAATTCCTGAAAAACGCAATACGCATCAAAAAAGAAAGCCTCGGAAATTCCGAGGCTTTCTTTTTATAAATCAATTTGAAATTAAAAATACCTCGGCGTCACTATCCGCTTTTTTTCCAATGAAAAATCATACCCGATGTTTATCTCATGTGTTCCGCTGCTGTAATTACTAAGATCCGTAGTTGTGTAGTCATAGGAATATCCAATCCTTAGATTCTGTGTGGCCTGAATGGTCAAGATGCCGGCAAAAGAATCACCCGTTCGCAATGCTGCTCCCAACCAAATCCTTTCATAGAACAAAGCACTGAGAGAAAAATCGCCGACCAATGGTGCTTGTTCAACAGCTTTAACCATCATAGTAGGCTTTATCTTTATATACTCGTTGGCTTTGAAAACATATCCGGCGGTCAAATAGTAATGCCATGTTGAAAAGGAGAAATCAGTTGAAACATCGCTGGTGCCATTACCTGCAACCTTGTTCCGTAGCGACCTAGGAACGGAAATGCCAGCGAAAAACCTGTCTGTATTGTAATATGCACCGAATCCAACATTAGGCAGGATTACCTTGGGAGTATTGAATAAAAACTCGCTATCGTTTTCCTCATTGGTGATCACATCAGCTAGGTTTTCCTGGTGATTGATGAAGCCACCTTGAATCCCCATGGCCAACGCACCCTTAGCACCCACTCCTATACGGTATGCATAATTTCCATAAACAGCGAATTGCTTGGTTACGCCAATCGATTCGTTCATTATGTTTAATCCAACTCCCAATTTTCGGTTCATGAGAGGTGCATTAATACTAGCCGTTTGAGTTTTAGGTGCGCCTTCCATACCCACCCATTGGTTGCGATAAACCAACGTGGATGACACCTGGTCCCTGCTGCCAGCATACGCGGGATTAATGAACATTTCATTAAACATGTATTGAGTGAACTGCGGCTCGAACTGAGCATTTACTCTCCCTGGGGTAATTGCACCCAAAATAAAAAGAGTGGCATGGATCGCTGATTTGATTTTATTTTTCATGGCTAAGTGCATCTTGGCAATTGATATGATAGTTTCCTTCCTAAATTATAATTACATCATTTCCTTAGAATGATAAACCCGTTTCTTGGCTTTTGTCCATCATTGAGATCAAGTATGTAATAGTAGGTACCCGATGGCACCTTCTTACCATAGTTGATACTGGAGACATTGCATTCACCCGTCCAATTGTTCTTATAATCCTTGGCCTTGTAAATGAGATTACCCCACCTATTGTATATGTAAAGGATGTTACCTGGGTAGTTTTCTATGCCTTCAATCTCATATCCATCATTCACACCATCACCATTTGGAGAAAACCCATTTGGAATAAGCATGGTATCGCAAACAACTGCAACTTCAACACTCATTATAGTCTTGCAACCAAAATCATCTGTAACCAACACACTGTAAATCGTAGTTTCACGAGGGTTAACGATCGGACTGCTTGAGTTGGGGTCGTTTATATAAATGGCAGGGCTCCATTGATATGTTACACCACCCGATGCCAAGAGTTCAACGGTCTCCGGCGGACAAATTATCTGGTTACTGCTGATGGAAGCGCCCGTCAAAGACCTGACCGCAATTTCAACTGAATCAGACATTATAATACCGCAAACAGAATTGACTTCGCATTTGTAGAACCCTTGCGCATACGTAACAAATGTGTTATTTACAGCACCGGCAATAGGGGAACTGTTATAATACCATTGATAAGTTGCAGGTACCGAAACGCTCACAGACAATACGGCTGAATCACCAACGCAAATCTCATCAGAAGTGATCTGAACCAAAAGGAACGAGTTATTAGCAATCACAAAATCAGTAATGGCAGTACAACCATTTGCATCGGTGATTGTAACCGTGTAGGTTGACGAAGGTAGATTGTTTAGATTTTGAGTGGTTGATCCAGTACTCCATTGATATGCATACGGCGTGGTCCCACCGCTTGGAGAAATGAATATATCGCCTCCAACATTGTTGATACAATCTGCCACTGTGGTAGACCCTGAAACCGACAACTGTGCTAAAGGTTGAGAAAGCTGAATGCTTTGTGCTGAGGTACAACCGTTGGCATCTGTAACAGTTATAGTGTATACGCCAGATTGCAAATTTGAAAGGTCTTCCGATACTGAACCATTGCTCCAATTAAACTGAAAAGGAGCAGTTCCTCCACTTACAGAAATATCTATCACACCTGTACTGTCACCATAACAAGCGATATTCTGAGTGGATGAGGGCTGAATTGATAAGGAATCCAATGGCTGAGATATTGTAGTAGTTAAAACAACTGTACAACCATTGGCATCTGTAATACTTACAGAGTAGTTTCCTGCTGTCAGTCCAGCCAAATCCTCAGTTTGCGCTCCATTACTCCAAGAATATGTATAAGGTGCTGTTCCTCCGATAGCAGTCAAATCTATAGCTCCATCACTTCCAGCGAAGCAATTGACTTGCTGAGTAGACGTGAGATTTGCCGATAGAGAGTCGAGCGGCTGAACAATTGCTACCGAAGCGGAATCCTGGCAACCATTTTGGTCGGTAATTAAAACCGAATAAACACCAGCAGGCAAACCTGACAAGTCTTCCGTGGTTGAGCCGTTGCTCCAGTTATATGAATAAGGTTGAGTGCCGCCATTAACCGTCAAATCTATGCTTCCATCATTACCATTGAAACAATTCACTTGTTGGCCAACAGTAACAGTGTTGCTTAAAGGATTTGTGGGTTGATTTATGATAACTGTTACAGAGCCATCGCAGCCATTGGAATCCATAACACTTACCGTATAAGTGCCGGCAGTAATGCCGCTCAAGTCTTCAGTGGCCGCACCGTTGCTCCATAAATACGTGTATGGCGATGTGCCTCCGGAAACATTGAGGTCAATATTACCATTCGATCCTCCAAAGCAATCAACATTGGCGACCGAAACCGTACTCAACGAAAGTGCATTTTGTGGCTGGCTGATGTTAACCGAAAGCGTGCTTGTACAGCCGTTGGCATCCGTAACAGAAACGGTAAATGTACCAGCCGACAGTCCGGATATATCCTCGCTTGTAGCGCCGTTGCTCCAAGAAAAATTATAAGGCTGGGTCCCACCTATCACCGTTAGATCAATGGCTCCGTTAGCTCCACTGTTACATGACACAGGTACGGTTTGAGTGGAAGAAAGGCTTAAGGCAAAAGAAGGCTGTGTGATTGTTACCGAAGCGGTATCCTGGCAACCGTTCTGGTCGGTAATTAAAACCGAATAAACACCGGCAGGCAAACCTGACAAGTCTTCCGTGGTTGAGCCGTTGCTCCAGTTATATGAATAAGGTTGAGTGCCGCCATTAACCGTCAAATCTATGCTTCCATCATTACCATTGAAACAATTCACTTGCTGGGTAATGGATGCTATATTGCTTAAGGCATTTTGAGGCTGAGATATGGCCTGTGAAACACTTTGAGTGCATCCGTTTGCATCCGTTATAATACAATTATATAACCCTGAAGGCAGGTTAACGATGTCTTGGGTTACACTGCCATTATTCCAATTATACAAGTAGGGAGCGGTTCCTCCGAGAATATCCAAGTCGATTGAACCATCACCTCCTCCATTACAAGAAACATCAGCTGAGGCATTGACTATTGCTGCCAATGGACTAGCTGGCTGACCAACATTGAATGTATTGGTATTAGAACAACCATTGGCATCGGTTACAATTACAGTGTAAGTGCCAGCAACAAGGCCCGATATGTTGTTTCCTGAGGTGCCATTGCTCCAAGCATAATTATAAGGTGCAGTACCGCCGATTCCCGTAACTGAAATCAAACCATCTGCGCCAGCAAAACATGAAACGCTCTGATTCGATATGGCTGAAGTTGTCAAAGCTGCTGCAGGTTGTACAATTGATGCCGTAGTTGAGGCAGTACAGCCATTGGCATCAGTTATGGTCAATGTATAAGTTCCAGCAGACAAGGCAACAGTATTGGAACTCGATCCTCCATTACTCCATGAATAAGAATACGGAGCGGTACCTCCCAGAACGGTGGAAGAAAGAGAACCATCTGATCCACCAACACACGATACGTTTGAGACAAGGCTAAGGGAAGTAGTCAATTGCTGATTAGGCTCGATTATTTGTATGGATTGGATAGAGGTGCATCCATTGGCATCAGTCACGGTAACAGAATAGCTGCCTGCAGCAAGATTTTGCGTCGAATTATTCACTGACCCGTCACTCCACAAGTAGGCATATGGAACAGTACCTCCAGAAACACTTACTGAAGCCGATCCATCAGAACCTCCAAAACAATTAACATTTGAGTTTGAAGCAACCGTAATTCCAAGTGGAGCTAAGGGTTGATTGACAGTTCCAGAAGCGGAAGAAAGGCATCCGTTGGCATCCGTTATTGAGACGGTATAGGTTCCGGAAGTCAGGTTAGATATGTCTTGTGTTGTCTCACCATTACTCCAAGAATAGGAATACGGAGCTGTGCCCCCCGATACAGTCAGGTCAAGAGTACCTGTACCACCACCAAAGCAAGCTACACTCTGTGAAACAGAAATATTGGCGGCAATTGATCCTGCTGGTTGTGTAATTGAGTTGACGGATTGTTCAGTACAACCATTTGCATCGGTAACAGTCACCGTGTATGTACCCGCTGGCAATTGAATTAGATTTTGGGCAGAGGAGCCATTATTCCATAAGTAATTATACGGAGCCGTACCGCCGATTATCGAAATGGAAATTGTTCCATTATTACCATTGAAACAAGAAATATTGGATGTAACTGTAGCTTGGATACTGATCGGCTGAAGCGGTTGTGCAACTGAGGCGGTTGCATTATCAGAACAACCATTTGCATCAGTGATAGTAACAGAATAGTTGCCTACGGATAACCCAGAAATAGATTGAGTTACGGCTCCATTATTCCAAAGGTAGCTGTAGGGAGCTGTCCCACCCGATGCGGATGCAGTTAAAACACCATTACCTCCGCTATTACAAGAAACATTTTGAGTAACTGAAACAGTTGAAGCAATTGGAGTTGCGGGTTGACCTATCGAAGCATTGATTAAGGCTGTACACCCATTGGCATCTGTAACAGACAAGGTATATGTTCCTGCAGCAACAGCAACCAGGTCTTGCGAAGATGATCCGTTGCTCCATAGGTACAAATAGGGCGCTGTTCCTCCGGAAACGGAAACCGAAATCGAACCGTCGAATCCTCCGTTGCAGGAAACATTATTGGTATTGATTTGTGTTGCGGATAAAGGACCATTGGGCTCTGCAACAGAAAATATCGCTGAATTTTGACATCCGTTTGCGTCGGTAACCGTTAAGGTATAATTGCCTGCAGATAAACCGCTGACGACAGATGTTGTAGCGCCATTACTCCAATTGTATGAATATGATGGTGTACCACCTGATACAGAAACATTAATGATTCCATTTGAGCCACCGAAACAGTAAACGGATTGGTTAACTGTTGCTGATGAACTCAACTGGGATGATGGCTCGTTAATGTTTTGTGAAACCGAGCTCGTGCAACCGTTGGCATCTGTAATTGTCACCGTGTATGTTCCTGCAATCAAAGATGAGATATCCTGTGAAGTTGATCCGTTGCTCCAAGAGTAACTGTAAGGCGAAACACCACCGGAAATATTTAAATTGATTAATCCGTCTGAACCGCCATTGCAACCTACGTTTTGTGTGGAGCTTACAGTGGCAAAAAGTGCAAGTGGTTGTAGTATTTGAACACTTCCAACAGAAGTACAACCATTGGCATCGGTTACAGATATCGAATAAGTTCCTGCGATAAGTCCGCCGGCTGTTTGTACAGTTTGTCCGTTTGACCATTGGAAAGTATAAGGCGAGGTTCCCCCTGTCGCGTTTATTGTTGCTGATCCATCATTTCCGCCAAAACAACTTGCAGGGTTTGATATGAAGGAGGTTGAAGCAAGAGGAGCACCTGGCTGGCCAACCGTTGCTGAAAATGCAAACGTACATCCATTGGCATCAGTGACTGTCAAATCATAAACACCAGCGGCGACACCACTTAAGTCTTCGGTGATTGCTCCATTACTCCACAAATACGTGTATGGTGAAGTGCCTCCAGTTGATACAACATTTATCGAACCAGTTGGGGTTCCAAAACATGTAGCATTGGATATATTATTACTACTAACGATTAAAGGTGCGGGTGGCTCGGAGACAGTTATTGAAGTGGAGTTTTCTGTACATCCATTGATATCTGTTACTGTTACCGAGTAAGTTCCAGCCGCTACGGGTCCCGTACTATTGGTTGTTGATCCGTTGCTCCATAGATAATTATAGGGGGCGGTTCCACCATTTGCAACAACCGATATTGAGCCGTCAGTTGAACCATTGCAATTTGCATTTTGGATATTGGAAACCGAAACAGCCAACGAATTTGAAGGCTGGGAGATGATTACTGATTCAGTGGCACTACAACCATTGGAACCTGCAACAGTCACAGTATAAGTACCTGCGCAAAGTCCAGCGATAGATTGCGATGTTTGACCGTTAGACCACGTATATACATAAGGAGCATTTGTTCCTGTTGCATTGGCCAGTGCTGAGCCGTTACAACTTGCATAGCAAGATGCGTTAGTTGAAGAGGAGATAACTATCGAGGGAGCCTGAGTATTTGAATTGACACAAACGGTGTCCGTGTTAATACATCCATTTATTGGATTTGAAGTTGTAAGCACGTAACATCCGGCTACGACAACTGGATTGGTTGAATTTCCACCACTAACTATGGAGCCGCCAGAGAGGGCAGACCAACTAAATGTTACTCCTGTAGTGGATGATGCTCCATTTAATGTAACGGATGGGCTATTACACGAAATGCTTGCATCCGTTCCTGCATTAACATTCGGGGCGGTCGAGTTCAAACTCACCACCACTGTGTCTGTAACAATACACGTAGATAGCAATGGGCTTTGAACATACATCACGTATGTACCAGGTTGATTCACCACGGGAGAAAATGTATTTACTCCACTTAAAATATTTCCAGACAATGCATTCCATGTCACAGTCACACCAGAAGTTATGGAAGAGCCCGACAACGAAATGGTAGGATTAGTACAATTCAATTCCTTGTCAGGTCCTGCATTAGCTTGAACTTCTGAAAAGTTAGCGAATGAGAATGGACCGGTAAAATCTTTCAATTCAGAGCTGAAGGATGAAGATGAACGCGATTTGAATAACAAGGCACCAAACAAATTTGAGCACGGCCCCGTTACTGTAGCAAAATCCAAACCGAAATCAGTGAAGTTAATAGCGATATTGACCATCTGCTCAGAATCGAGCGTTGAGCTATATGAAGCACTGGAGCCTACAAGGTTTCCCCAATATCCGGCTGGGGATGAAGCAATATTTAGGACACTATATACTAGGCACGAAGCTCCCGTAAGTGATGATACCTCTGCATATCCATAACCGTTACTACCCGATCCGGTAATGAAATCCCCCGTGAAATTGAAAGGTCGTCCTGGTTGCGCATTGAACCATGCAATTCCATTTCCATTGCCGTCCAAATTGTTGATATTACACCAAACCCTCAAGGATGCAACTCCACTAGAAGAATTATAATTGATGCAGACCAATATATCACCGGGAACGGCAATAGCTGCCGTATTTGAAAAACTGAATGTAGTATGTCCGCCAGTTGTAGCTGGTCCGGTATTAGAGAAGTTTCCAGTTATTGGATTGAAAGTTGGAACCTGCCTGTAAATCTCAATGTCAGTATAACTGTCGCCACTAGTGCCTAGTTTAGTCAGATAAGCAAACATCCGAAGTTTATTGTCTACACCGCTTCTACGCAAATGCCCACCAGCATCAATTATATCATTTTTGTTTGGAACAGAAGAAGTAGCAATGCCCCAAATGGAGGGATTATCCCCATTTTTATTGCTACCTGAAAACGATGAGGTATCTGGGGAGATATTGTCCCTGACGGCAAAAGCGTCTATAAGTGTATTACCATTGATATTTGTAAGGAAGGGAAACGCCATGCGCTGCAGATAAGTACGATTTCGCGCCTGTGAGGTTGTTCCTGCTTGGATGATCGAATCAAATTGGAATGCGGATATTGCTGGCGTCGCCGTGAGACTGGAAGAGCTGATTATTCCAACACCCGTACCTGGGAATGCTGAAGAGCTGAACCAGGACTCGCCCAAAACTGAAGCAGGAGAATTTGCATTCAAGTCACCATCTACACCAAATCCACTGATTTGTGTAGGAATGGAACATGTAGACTGCGCCTTTGATTCGGAAATCACTGAAAAAACAGTGACCAATACCAATGATGGCACTAGCTTGAAAAATGATAATGCTTGTTTTAATGATAGTTGGTTTATCATGGCAACATTGTTGGTTAGATATTTAAAATGACTCAAGATTTTTAGGATTAATCCCTTTTTGTACGACGGATCTAATTACATGGTTTCAATTGTCCTGATATTTTAAATTGTTTAAAATCAAACATATAAGTTGTAACATATACTTAAGTAACTTTTTGACGAACGATAGGACAAAAAATTTATATATTTGATATTCAATTCTTTATAAGAACACCGAGGTGTGCAAATCATGGGTAAAAAAAGCCGGTATCTTCAAAAAGACACCGGCGTGACGATCAATTCTTTAGTAAATCCTAACTCAATAATGAACGGACCAGTTGAGAAACCAATTTATTATCGGCTTTCCCGGCGAAAGTTTTTGACGCAACCGCCATTACCTTACCTGTATCTCCGGGTCCAGTTGCACCAAGACTCTGAATGATATCGATTAGACTTTTCTTGATTTCATCTTCAGACAATTGGGCAGGAAGGTACTTTTCAATCACATCAATTTCCTGCTTTTCAGTAGTCGCAAGATCCGATCTACCTTGCTGATCATAAATCTCAACTGATTCCTTTCTCTGTTTGACCAGTTTTTGTAGGATTTTGATCTCATCCTCGGATGAAATTACCGTTGAACCTCCACTTGTTCTGGCTAAGAGTATAGCCGACTTAACAGCACGTAAAGCGCGTAGAGCCGCTTCACTTTTTGAAAGCATAGCGGCTTTAATATCCACGTTGATTTTTTCTTCCAATGTCATAGTTGCTCAGTCTACACGGTCATGAAGGAATGGGTTATTGGGCTTGATTTCAGGCCTTCCCTCACCTTCACTGTTCAGGCTCAATCTGGAGATCTCAACATCGTTGGGTGATCCGCTGTTCTCGAATTGAATTCCCCTTCTTCTGAATGCAGGAACTTTTTCCATATCATTCAACCCGTTAGGTGTATTGTAGTTTAGGTTGAATTCACGAATCCTAGTCATACGCTCATTTGCAGCTCGCTTTGCATCTTCATCAGAGTTCGTTTTTTCAACGATTGGAGTTTCAGATGATGCGATTGGACCTGTCAATTCAGTGATTGAATCCTGCGGTTTAATGTACACAAACGGAGTTCCATCCTCTATTTGATCATTTTTAACTTCAACAATCATCGTTTCTTCCTCGAAACGGAGTAAGTCCATTTTAACTTCGGTTTCATCAAAAGAGACTTCAGCTTCAGCTGTTAAATCAGAAACGATTTGTTCATCATCAGAAAGATCAGAAACAGGTTCAGTAGATGCTTCGGGAATCCCAAACTCGAATATCATTTCATTGAAATCATTGTTGATGGTTTCAGTTGTATCAAGTCTTTCCAAAGTGGTTATCTCTATGGATTCTGATACATTTTCATCGGAATTAACATTGAAAACATCATCAATAACCTTCAAAGTCATTTCGGTTTCGAATGACGTAGCAAAATCCAGATCGTTGTTTTCGGGCAATTCAACCGAATCAGACTCTAGGCTTGTAACCCCTACTGGAATTTGAAACGCTGACGCTTCACTTTCCTCTGCAAAACGTTCAACAACATTTTCGCTATGCAATGTTGCATTTTCAGTTTGAACTTCATTGAGTGATTCATTTTCAATGATCGCGCCGGAAATGTCATATTTGGTCACGTGTTCTTGGGGAGTTATAACGGTGTCCAATTGGTCGCGGGTTTTGAAACCAGTTGCAATTACGGTAACATTGATGCCGCCAAGTAATGATTCATCTGTGCCCACTCCCATTATAACTTCAGCTGTATGGCCAGCGCGCTCTTGGATATAATCCGTTATCTCGGTCATTTCATCCATGGTGATTTCCTCATTTCCGGAAGTGATGTTCAGCAGGATATACCGTGCCCCCTCGATTGAATTATCATTTAATAATGGCGAGTGTAATGCCTTTTCGACTGCAAGTACCGCTCTGTTGGAACCTTCAGCATGAGAAGAACCCATGATTGCCACACCACTTTCCTTCATAACGGTTTGTATGTCGGCAAAATCGACATTTATATGAAGCGTAGTAGTTATGATTTCAGCGATGCTTTTCGCAGCAATTGCCAAAATGTCATCAGCATGACCGAATGCCTCACGCAGTTTCAAATCGCCGTGTATTTCGCGGAGTTTATCATTGCAAATGACAAGCAGTGTATCTACGTTATTACGCATCTCTTCAACACCTGCATCAGCCTGCGCCTTACGTTTTTTACCCTCAAATCCGAAAGGTATTGTTACAATGCCAACAGTCAGGATTCCCATTTCACGTGCAATTGATGCAATAATTGGAGCTGCTCCTGTACCTGTTCCACCTCCCATACCAGCTGTAATGAAAACCATCTTGGTATTGTGACGTAGGATTTCCTTAATCTCATCCGTGTTCTCCAACGCCGCTTTTCGACCAACCTCAGGCATGGCCCCGGCTCCAAGACCCTGAGTAAGTCCTGGTCCAAGTTGAACCTTTATCGGCACCGGACTTATCTCCAATGCCTGGTTATCGGTATTGCAAACGATAAAATCGACGCCTTTAATACCGAGTTTGAACATGTGGTTGACAGCGTTGCTGCCACCACCGCCCACGCCTATCACTTTGATGATGGATGGTCTTTCTGTTGGGATTTCGAATTGCATCATTTTTTTGGGGGGTTTATTGATTTGATTTTATTACTTGGTTGATTGGTCATAATTTGGGGTCTTGGCCACCATCATTAATAAGGTCTTTCCCTTTTTGAAACACTATATTGAACCAAGAGCCGTGCGCAGGTTCCTTTTTCTTTTCTTCAATGGTTGGTATTGCCTGTGGCTCTGCCTGAATCGGTTCGCGTAATTGGATTTTCTCTTGCTCTGCAATTCCCTTCAAGACCAGTCCAACAGCAGTTGCATACATTGGGCTTTTGATTTCATCCGTTCCTTTTGCCAAATGCTCATTAGGGTAACCTATCCTTGTGTCCATTCCGGTGTGGAACTCTATCAATTGTGCAATGTTCTTCAATTGGGAGCCTCCACCCGTTACAACTATTCCGGCGATAAGCTTTTTCTCAAATCCGGAGCTTTTGATCTCATAAGCCACGCATTCGATAATTTCCTCCATTCTTGCTTGGATGATTTCAGCAAGACTTCTCACTGAAATCTCCTTGGGTTCACGACCACGAAGTCCTGGTATAGATACAATCTCATTGCTTTTGGTTTGCTTGGCCAAAGCCGAACCGAATTTCACCTTCAACAACACATCTAGGCTACGAATGATAGAACAGCCTTCCTTGATATCATCGGTTATAACATTGCCACCGAACGGTATTACTGCCGTATGACGAATAATGCCATCTTGAAAAATGGCGATATCAGTAGTGCCACCACCTATGTCAACCAGCACCACTCCGGCTTCTTTCTCTTCCTCGCTCAAAACCGCTTCGGCGGATGCCAAAGGTTCTAGTATCAGGTTTGCTGCTTCCAGTCCCGCCTTTTGAACACACTTGTTTATGTTATTTGCAGCCGTAATAAGTCCGGTAATGATATGGCAATTGGCTTCCAACCGAATGCCAGACATGCCAACGGGATCTTTGATCCCCTGCTCATTGTCGATGATATACTCCTGTGGAATTACATGTATGATGGCTTGACCGGGAGGAACTGCCAGTCGATGCATATCCTTGATGATAGCATCAATGTCATCGTTGCTGATCTCGTCATTCAGACTGGAACGAGTAATCATTCCACGGTGTTGTATGCTTTTAATGTGCTGACCTGCAATCCCAACGTAAACCAAGCCAATATCCGCATTTGATTTTGCTTCAGCAATCTTCACTGCCTCCTTGATGGAGTTAACGGTTTTCTCGATGTTTGCAACAACCCCTCGCATCACGCCAAGTGATTCGGTCTTACCCATCCCGAGAATTTCAATCTTACCATTTGAATTTTTTTGTCCAACAATGGCACAGATCTTAGTTGTACCGATGTCAAGTCCTACAATAATTGGGTTGTTATACATGGGTTATGGTTATTTAGATAGTGTATCGTTGATTAGAGTAGTAGACCTTGTGCAAACCACTTGGTTCGCGAACTTCAGATTGAGTTGCGAGTAGGCCTGCCAGCCTAACTTTGACGCTCCTTCTTGATAAAACATCAAAAGATTTTTCATTTTTTTTTCAAGTTGCTCTGAGCTGCCAAGGAGTATTGTATGGTTGCCAACTCTCGGAACAAGCTCTATTTCGAAATCCTGGTTAACATATATCTGCTCCACTTGAGAACTCCAAAAACCATCCTTTTGAATAAAACCTGCCACTTCATATACTTGATGCAATATGGGCTTCGATGCAGTATCGGCCATTGGTACAGCAAACACAAGCGAACGTTGAGTCAGCCTATCGAATATATAACCGGAGACGACAGGAACCCTTGTTGCATAGTCGTCGCCAACAGGCATGAACCCTCCCTTATCGTCAATATAATAGTGCTCATTATTATGGTTTATTACACGAACTACGGGATTGCGCTGCGCGACTTCGATGCGGATGCGGCCATCAATAGTTGCATAAACATCAGCTGACTCCAAGTAAGGATTTGACATCGTTCTTTTTTCCATCATCCTGAAATCTATAACAGACAAAGGCTTACCTTGTACTGAAGCTGATTTTGATTCAAAAAGCACCTGTATGTCGCTAGGAGAAACAAAGTAATGATTCGTTGAATCGACAATAACTACCTCCAACCCCTTGCATAGGACTTCCTGATTTGACTTCTCTGCAAATCCCACCACAGCCAACAAAGCAGCAGAAAGGAAAACCCATGACACTACGTTCAATATTCTTCGGTTAATTTTAATCATGGTTTCAAGGCTCCTTTTGTTTGTTTTAATTGTAGGGCATCAACCACGTCTTGCACTAAGACATCGATATCACCCGCTCCAAGCATGATAACCACCTCAGCGGATGACTCGGCAACAACAGTTGCCAATTGACCCTTTGAAACCAATTGCTTGGAATCTGAATTGCATTTATCAAGAATCATGGATGAAGAGATTCCTGGAATCGGCAGCTCGCGGGCAGGGTAAATTTCGAGCATGATCAATTCATCAAGTTTTGAAAGACTGTCGGCAAAACCATCAGCAAAGTCCCTTGTTCTAGAATACAAATGAGGTTGAAACACTCCTAAAATCCTTTTGCCGGGGTACAACTCGCGAACAGTACCTATCGCAGCAGCAAGTTCTGTTGGATGGTGGGCATAGTCATCAATAACCACCCTATGCTCTGATCTAAAACGATATTCGAATCTGCGATGAACGCCCTTGAACGAAGCCATGCCTTGCCTGATCTCATCCTTTGTAAGTCCCTCTTGATAACAAACAACTGAAGCTGCCACAGCATTCTCAACATTATGCCTGCCAGGGCAATAGAGCACTATATCTGTTATATCAAAATCGGGAGCAGATACATCAAAAACATAAGCGCCATTCACTATGCGCAAATTACTAGCGTGTATTTGTCCCGAAGAATCCGTCGAGTAGGTTTGCGTAGGTATAATGGCGGATTGGTTTTCAATTCCAGACTTGGCATAGATCGTTCCGCCTGGCTTCAATCTTGAGGCAAACTCCGTATAACAATCCACCATGTTCTGTTTGCTACCGTATATATCAAGATGATCAGGGTCTAGGGAAGTGATGACAGATGTGTCGGGATTTAACTTAAGGAAGGAGCGATCGTATTCATCGGCCTCAGCTACCATAATCTCATTCTCGGATTCGGAAGCTACCAAAAGATTGGTTCCATAATTGGATGCAATGCCACCCAGGAAAGCCGTGACATTCCTATTCGCATGTTTCAACAGATGAGCAATCATAGTTGAAGTGGTGGTTTTGCCATGCGTTCCGGCTATGGCAATCGTTCTTACTCCTCGTGTCACCTCTCCCAACACTTCAGACCTTTTCCACATTCGAACACCCTTTGATTTGAAATAGTTAAACTCCTTATGGTCGATAGGAATAGCAGGAGTATAAACAACGATGTAATCAGATGTTGAATCATCGGATTTAAGCCATACAGGCAGACCAATGGGGTCATCAACAAAAGAAACCACAATGCCCTCACGAATCAATTCATCCGTTAGTGGCGTTGATGTTTTATCATAACCAACCACCTCTATTCCCTTATGATGGAAATACCTGGCCAAGGCGCTCATGCCTATACCGCCTATGCCTAGGAAATACGCTTTGGTGATATGATCGAAAATATTTTTCAATTGACCGATTTTTCCTGATGCTTTAATGCAATAGAATAGACTTCATTGGCGATTCGATGTGCCGCATCTGTTACCGCCAATTTCAACATGTTATCGCCCAATGACTGGAGCAAGTTTTTATCGTTGACTGTTTTAATCGTCTCTGCAACCAACAGACTGGAAGCGTCGGAATTCTTTACAAGAATCGCAGCTCCCTTTTTCACCAACGACATGCAGTTGTGCGTTTGATGGTCTTCAGCTGCAGTTGGAAGTGGCACCATGATTGCAGGTTTTCCAACCACACACAACTCGGAAACCGTACTCGCACCCGCCCTGGATACTACCAGGTCGCTGGCGGCATAAGCGTAATCCATCCTCTTGATAAAATCAAAGGCGCGGGCATTCGGATATCCTACGGAATTGATAGCCTCCAATGCTACAGGCAAAAACTTGGTGCCACATTGCCAAATCAACTGCACTCCAGATTCACGCAAGCTACTAAGACCATCAAGAATTGCCTTATTGATTGATAATGCACCTTGACTACCTCCCACAACCAAAACCACACGCTTACCATTTTCAAGTCCGAAAAAAGACAATGCCTCTGCTCTTTTTCCTATGATATCAACCATATCATTCCTGACAGGGTTTCCTGTTACCATGATTTTTGATGCAGGAAAGTAACGCTCCATGCCATCGTAACCTGTACAAATTAGTTGGGCTTTTGAAGCAAGTAGTTTGTTGGTGACTCCGGGATACGAATTCTGCTCCTGAATTACAGTTGGAATACCAACCTTGGAAGCAGCCCACAACAGAGGCCCACTGGCATACCCACCAACTCCAACAGCAACATTTGGCTTGAATTTATTTACAATCGACAATGCCTTGATCAAACTGGAAACCACCTTGAAAGGAAATGACAAATTAGACCAAGAGAGACTACGGTTGAAACCAGATATGTTAAGGCCAACGATTTCATATCCTGCAGCAGGAATCTTCTCCATTTCCATTCTACCCTTCGCACCTACAAAAAGTATTTTTACAGAAGAATCGATTTTCCGCAATCCGTCAGCAATTGCCAATGCCGGGAAGATATGACCACCCGTACCTCCTCCACTGATTATGATTCGTGTATCAGGCCGCAACAGGTTGCAAACCTCCTTCCTCCTCGGTTTCACGACTCACGCTGAGTATGATTCCGATTGCTATGCTTGTGAACCAAATGGATGTGCCTCCCATGCTTAACATGGGCAAAGGCTGTCCTGTTACCGGGAATAACCCTACTGTTACAGCCATATTGATCATGGCTTGGAAAACCAAACTGAATGCGCAGCCGATGGCGGCGAATGTTGCAAAGGCCTTCGGTGAATTGCGCACGATCTTCACGGCTCGAAAGAGCAAAACCAAATAGAGGATTACTATCATTACGCCTCCTACCATACCATACTCCTCGATGATGATAGCGTAAATGAAGTCAGAATATGGGTGGGGCAGGAAATTACGCTGAGAACTGTTACCAGGTCCGACACCTACAACACCACCTTTGGCTATTGCAATGTAGGCTTGCTGTGATTGATAACTGTCTGACCCTTCTTTGCCACCCACAAACGTTTCCATCCTTGCGAACCATGTAGATATTCGCCCCGGTTCCCCAATGGCCAAAGAAATAGAAATAAAAAGCGCAAGAACAACTATGCCGATACCGACCAATGAGGCAATGTATTTCAAAGCTATCCTCCCTACCAACATCAGAATTATACAGGTTGCAAACAAAACAGCAGCTGTAGAAAAGTTCGCTGGCAAAATCAAGGCGCAAGTGATTAGCACCGGCAGCATAATAGGAACAAATGCCGATTTAAAGTCTCTTATATTATCCTGCCTTATTGATAATGCTCGCGCCACAAATAGAATCAAAGCAAGCTTGGCAAGGTCGGATGTTTGGAAAGACAAATTGATTATTGGCAGTGTGAGCCAACGGCTTGCTTCGTTGCGGTTTGTTCCCATCGCAAGTGTAAAAAGCAGCAACGGAATTGCAACAGCAATGACAATGTTGGCAAATCTTGCATAAACAGTATATCTAAACAGATGCGCAAAATACATCAGACCAAATCCAAGAAACAGGATTAACAAGTGCTTCAGCAGATAATACTCGGTATTGCCCTGCTGGGTTTTGTAAGCAAGAGTGCCGGTTGAACTATAGACAGCTAGGATGGATAATAATGCAAGGAGCATTACAACAACCCAGATCACTCTGTCGCCCTTGAAGTGCTTATCCAACCAATTGTTCATTCTGATAATTAATAAGTATTATGATTAAAGTGAACGGACAGCTGTTTTGAACTGCCAACCGCGGTCTTCATAGTTTTTGAACAAATCAAAGCTTGCACATGCCGGTGAAAGCAGCACTACATCTCCCTTGCGTCCTTTTTCGTAAGACTTTTGAACCGCATCCATAGCGGAGGCTGTTTCAGAAATATCGGAGACGATATCCGAAAACGCCTCATGTATCTTAGTGTTTTCCTTGCCTAGGCAAACAATGGCTTTTACTTTAGACTTTACCAATTCACGCAATGTCTCGTAGTCATTGCCTTTGTCAACCCCACCTACAATCCAAATCACAGGCTTTTGCATACACTCCAATGCATACCAGGCGGAATTGACATTGGTGGCCTTGGAATCGTTCACAAATTCAATACCATGCACGGTCATTACATGCTCCAAACGATGTTCGGCGTTTTTGAAATCAGCAAAACTCTCCCTAACGACTTCTTTGCGTATGTCGAGAATCCTTGCTGCAATTCCTGCAGCCATGGTGTTGTAGAGATTGTGCTTGCCTTGAAGGGCCAGGTTGTAGATAGACATATCGAGGATTTGGTTTTTTATGTTTATGACTAGGTTTTCATTTTGAATGAAGGCTGCCATGCCCTCGGAACTTGTAATGGAAAACGGATAACATGAAGGTGTCACCTGTCTATCTTTCATCGCGCCATTTAAAATCGGATCATCAGCGCAGTATATAAATGCATCTTGCGGCCGCTGGTTGTTAAGTATCCTGAACTTGGAATCGACATACTTGGAAAGCTGGTATTCGTAACGGTCCAAGTGATCGGGTGTGATGTTGAGCAGGATTGATGTGTCAGCCCTGAATTGAAACATTCCATCCAATTGGAAACTGCTAAGCTCAAGCACATAAAAGTCACGTTCCGCTTCCGCGACTTGCATGGCAAAGCTTTTGCCCACATTGCCAGCCAAACCAACGTTTAGCCCAGCCTTTTGTAGTATATGGTATGTGAGCAGGGTAGTAGTGGTTTTGCCATTTGTACCGGTTATACAAACCTTATGTGCATTCGTGTGCCTACCGGCGAATTCTATCTCGGAGACAACAGATATGCCGGCATCCTTCATTTTAACAACAACAGGAGCCTTGTCAGGAATACCTGGGCTTTTGATAACCTCCACCGCATCCACTAAACGATCCACGCTATGTTTACCTTCCTCAAAGGGAATTCCACGGCGTATGAACTCGTCCTTGTAAGTTTCCCTGATAGGACCGCTATCAGACACAAACACATCATAACCCTTCTTCAAGGCCAACACAGCACTTCCAAGCCCGCTTTCGCCAGCACCTAGAATAACCATTTTGGGCTTGTTAGACATTATTAGCGCAGTTTCAATGTTACGATACTCAATACGGCCAGCATAATTCCTACAATCCAAAACCTGGTTACGATTTTGGATTCATGATATCCCAGTTTCTGGTAGTGATGGTGTAGCGGTGACATGCGAAATATTCTTCTGCCTTCACCGAATTTCCTTTTGGTGTATTTGAAATAACTTACCTGCATCATCACAGAAAGGTTTTCTATGAGGAAGATTCCGCAGAGTACAGGTATCAGTAGTTCCTTTCGTATTGCGATAGCGAAAACGGCTATTATTCCACCGAGGGCCAAGCTACCTGTATCCCCCATGAAAACCTGTGCAGGATAGGCATTGAACCAAAGGAATCCTACACAAGCGCCTACAAATGCGCTCATGAACACCATCAACTCTCCTGTGTTCGGAATGTACATGATGTTTAAGTAGTCCGAGAAAATAGTGTTGCCGGATACATAGGCAAAAACCGCCAATGTGACTCCAATAATTGCAGAAGTTCCAGTGGCTAGCCCATCAATTCCATCGGTGATATTTGCTCCGTTGGACACAGCAGTCACGATGAGAATTACAGCCAATATGAAAATAATCCAAACATACTTTCCTGCCTTGTCTCCCAACCACTCTGAAATCATCCGGTAATCAAACTCATTGTTCTTCATGAATGGAATGGTGGTAGCTGTGGATTTCACATCCTTGGTTTTCATTGCCTCGCCCTGACCCGTCTGAATTTCGGATTCCGCCTCCGAATTGAGCGTTATGGAAGGACCACCAGCCGGGATTACATTATCGCGAACAACCACATCATTATGGAAATAAAGTACCGACCCTACAATCAAACCCAAGCCTACCTGGCCGATTATCTTTGACCTGCCCGCAAGCCCTTCCTTATCCTTCTTGAAAACCTTGATGTAATCATCCAGGAAGCCGATGAATCCCAACCATAAGGTTGAGACTATCATCAACAGGATATAAATGTTATCGAGTCTTGCCAACAAAATGGTAGGTATCAGGATTGCGGAAATTATTATTAGGCCACCCATTGTAGGAGTCCCTTTCTTTTGAGCTTGACCCTCAAGACCCAAATCACGAATGGTTTCACCAACCTGCTTTTTTAAGAGCAAGCGTATGATTGGCTTACCGAGAATCAAAGTGATGAACAAGGAAATAATTATAGCCAATGCCGCACGGAATGAAATAAACCGGAAAACTCCAGCACCGGGGATGTCGAAAACGCGATCTAAATATTCGAATAGGTAATACAGCATCAGCTTTCCATCAGTTTGAATGAATCCAATAAAACCTGCTTGTCATCAAAAGGAGTTTTAATGCCAGAAACCTCCTGATACTTCTCATGACCCTTGCCAGCAACAAGAATTATATCACCGGGTTCAGCCATGCTGCATGCGAGCCTAAGAGCTTCTTTGCGATCTGGCACTGCAATCGTTTTCTTGAAATTCACAGGCGAAACCCCTTTGCGCATTTCATCTATGATCACATCTGGATTTTCCGACCTTGGATTATCTGATGTGAAAATCACCTTATCGCTCATATCGGAGGCGATTTTTCCCATTACAGGACGTTTGGCCTTATCACGATCACCACCACAACCCACGACGGTAATTACGGTTTCATTACCGGTACGGAGGTCTTTGATGGTGTTTAAGACATTCATCAACGCATCAGGGGTGTGTGCATAGTCAACAATTCCTGTTACCCGTTTCGCAGAAACCACATACTGAAACCTGCCCTCGACGGATTCCAGATTGCTAAGCGCTGTAAGCACTGAAAGTTTATCCTGCCCTAGCATTACTGCAACTGCATAAACACCCGTTACATTATAAGCATTGAATGATCCGATAAGCCTGCAAAGCAACTCATGTCCATCCAACGCAAGCAACAATCCACCGAATGAGTTCTCAATAACTTTGCACTTGAAATCAGCCATGCCTCGCAATCCGAATGATATAGCCTTCCCCTTGCAATTTTGAACCATTACTGAACCATTGCGGTCATCTGAGTTATAAATCGCGAAGGATGATGCCGGAAGCATATCGAAAAAACCCTTCTTAGCCTTTATGTACTCATCGAAAGTCTTGTGGTAATCAAGATGGTCATGTGTGATATTGGTGAATAATCCTCCGGCAAACACCAAACCGGTAATCCGGTGTTGTACGACCGCATGTGAACTAACCTCCATGAAACAATAGCTGCAGCCATCTTCGACCATCATTGCAAGCAACCTGTTTAGTCGAACTGGATCAGGTGTTGTGTGAGTAGCCGGAATCACCTGTTGATTGATCCGGTTCTCGACCGTAGATAACAAACCGCATGGCATTCCCAAGTTCATAAACAACCGATAAAGCAAAGTGACAGAGGTTGTTTTGCCATTGGTACCTGTAACACCAACCAAATGCAACTTTTCAGATGGATTATCGTAATAATTGGCAGCCATGATCGCCAAAGCCACTGAACTATCCGCAACCTTAACGAATGTAACTCCAGCGGCGAGAGTGGCGGGCAGCGTTTCGCAAACAACAGCAATAGCACCGGATTTAACTGCAGCGGAAATAAATGCATGGCCATCTGCACGAGTACCCCTTACCGCCACAAAAAGATCACCAGGCTTGATATCATCCGTATTGAAGCATATATCACCTATGTGGACTGAAGTATCGCCCACCACTTCCAATAAACCTGCTTTATACAATATTTCCTGAAGCTGCTTCATCATCCAAGCTGAATCACTATTTCTTTTCCTTTTTCGACTTTGGTACCTGCCGGTATCGATTGTTTGAGAACAGCTCCCCTACCCATTACGCGAATGCTCAATCCGCTACTTTCCAAAAGGAAAACAGCATCACGCAAACCCATACCAGTTACATCGGGTACACTTCCGACTTGCACATCCCGAGGCTTCAACTCAATATTGTTTCCAGTGACCGTTGCAGTAACCCATTCACCATTTTGCTTTGCAGTGTAATTAGAGACTCCAACCTTTTTCAGTACATAATCGGCCGTTTGGGCATTTCCACTCTTTACCAAAGGCATCTTTCCTGCATTTTGATTACTGGCAACCAAGTTGGGGTGCATCTCGATGCTTGTAGCATAAACCTTGTCGGCTATCTCCTTGAAAATAGGAGCCGCCACTTGTGATGCGTAATAAACATTGTTGTTGGGTGCATAAACCACTACAATGCAACTGTACCTAGGCTTGTCAGCTGGAAAATATCCTACGAAAGTCGCTTGGTATTTCTTGTTATCCTTGTTGTATCCTTTGGACTGTGCGGCTATTACGGCAGTTCCGGTTTTTCCGGCAATACCGTATTGACCATGCTTCAAAATAGTTGCTGTACCTTGTTGGACTACGCCGTCTAGCATCTTGCGGGCATTCTCCAACGTTTTATCCGATGCGATTTTTTCGCGCATGACCTCTGTGCCGAATGATTTGACAACAGTACCCTTGTTACGGATTTCCTTGACAAAAAGCGGCCTTACCATTTTGCCATTGTTGGCAACAGCGTTATAGAAGGTTAGCATTTGCAATGGCGTGAATGAACATTCGTAACCAATTGACATGAATGGCAACGAAATTCGAGACCACAGTTTGTTTTCGGTGCTATTTATATATGGCCTGCCTTCTCCTGTGATTTGCAATCCAAGATCGTCAACCAATCCAAAAGACTTTATCCTATCGACAAATTCCTGCGGTCTTTTGGCATAATACTTTTGAACCATTTTCGAAATGCCCACGTTCGAGCTATGCTCGAAAACGCTTTGGAGAGTTATCTTTCCATAGCCTCCTGTTTTCGAGTCTTTCATCTCCTTACCTGAATATTTGATAATTCCGCCTTGGGTGTCGACTGAATCATCTGGAGAGGCATAACCATCCTCCATCAATGCCATCATGGAAGCAAGCTTGAAAGTAGAGCCAGGCTCTGTGCTTTGTCCAACTCCGAAGTTATACGTCTCTCTATATACCCCATCTGAACCACGCTCAAGATTGGCTATGGCCATAATCGCACCCGTTTGCACCTCCATCAAAATCGCACAGCCCTTATCCGCCTTATGACCTGCCAACTGCCGTTCCAATTCACTTTCGGCCACATCCTGTAGATTCAAGTCGATGGTCGTGATTACATCATTGCCGTCCAACGGCTCAATCTCGTTTTCATCATTGAGCGGTTTCCATACGTTACCCGACATCTTTTGCATCAAACGAATACCGGTATTACCCTTCAAATATTGATCAAAAGCTCCCTCGATACCTACGGATCCAACACCATCCAGCTTATATCCTATGGTACGATCGGCCAAAATGGTGAACGGTTTAACGCGTTTGTTTTTGACTTCGGCGATTAGTCCGCCTTTATATCTACCTAATCGGAATACAGGTAATTCATACAACTTCTTTTGTTGGGCATGAGTAACGTTTTTCTTCAAAGGAAAATACCGCTTGCCAGGACCAGGCTTCCTTGCCGAAATCAAGAGTTGCTTGTATGCATTGGGTGATTTGTCGCCCAGTATCCTTGAAAGTCCTGTTGCTAATGAGTCGAGTCCTGATTTGAAAACATCGTTGGTAATGGTTTCCAACTGGAGATCCATGTACAAATCGTAGGTTGGTACAGAGGTTGCAAGCAAACTACCATCTGCAGAATATATGTTTCCGCGCGAAGGCTCAATGATGGCGGTTTTGGTCGTAAGGCTGTCTGCCAAAGCAATCAACTGTTCACCACGCACATTTTGGATGTACCATATCCTCAATATGATAGCCAGGCCAAAAAGACACATGAAGCCGTAAAGGATATAAACCCTTACGAGAATATCCTTTTTAGTTTCTCCCATAAGGTAGGTTCAGATTCTTGTTTGTTATTATCGGCCACCACGATTTTCATCGGCGCTGATTTGGATTCACTGATTCCAAAAGAGGATGCCATTCGTGCAACTTCAGACTGTTTACTTGTGAACATTAGCTCAGACTTAACCGAAATGTATTCGGTTCGGAGCGCTTTCAGCTCTTTACCTGTCTTGTCGATGTTCCTAATAACCCTTTCGGCCTCGTAGCTATTGGCTATATATAGAAGCGCAATAGACATCAAAAAGAAAACGAATGGCATTGCCTTGACCAAGCCCTCCTTCGAGAAAATACCGAATGCATACATTAACCGGATAAACCTACTGCCGCCAGCCTTGTTGTGGCTAGCAGTTGCAGTGGAGGCAACTTGTTGCTCTTCGCTTCTGATCCTGTTTACCATCCGTTCAAATTTTTTCGGCCACCCTTAATTTGGCGCTTCGTGAGCGCGGATTTTTCTCTATTTCTTCCTGAGATGGAATTATGGCTTTTCGTGCAATTGAATGAAAGCTCATACCCACTTTGTTGCCATATAAATCACGGTGATCCTCTCCATCCACATTGCCCGTATTGATCATGTTCTTGACCATGCGGTCTTCCAAAGAATGGTAAGACATGATAGCTATGCGGCCTCCGCTTTTCACCAACTTTTTGGATTGGTCAAGCAAAGCACGCAGGGAATCCAACTCGTTATTGATTTCAATTCGTAGCGCTTGGTAAATTTGTGCTAACCATGTATTGCCGTCTTTGGCTGGCATTAGGTGCTTGATACAATTACGTAGGTCGGCCGAACCTGTCAATTGTTGTTCGGCTCTTTTTTTGACGATGGCCGCTGCAAGACTTTTTGAATTGCGCACTTCACCATATAACGAGAAAATAGAAACCAATTCTTTTTCCGAGTAGGTATTCAGAATCTCCAATGCGGTAAGGCTTTCCCTGTTGTCCATCCGCATATCCAAATCGTGTTCAAAGCGAATGGAGAATCCCCTCTGGGCCACATCGAATTGATGAGAAGAAACTCCTAAGTCGGCCAGGATACCATCCACCTGATGTATTCCGATTTGGCCGAGTTGTTGCTCCATGTGGCTGAAGTTGTCTCTAATGAGTGTGAACCTGCTATCGTTAATCGTATTAGCAAGAGCATCTTCATCTCGGTCGAAAGCCAACAGTCGGCCGTTTTCTCCCAAAGCATTCAATATCGCTTTGGAATGTCCGCCGCCGCCGAAAGTCGCATCCACATAAACACCGTCCTTTTTACACTGCAGCGCGTCTAAACACTCGCGCAACATGACGGGTTCATGATAGGACATCAGACCTCATCGGTGTTGTCGTTTCCGAAAATCTCCTCAGCGAGGTTGGCATAACGTTCAGCGTCCTCGGATGTAGGCGTACGGAAACGGTCTTTAGACCAGATTTCAATCTTGCTGCCATAGGAAGAAATGACCACCTCCTTGCCAAGACCCGCCCATTCCTGCAGATGCTTTGGTATCAGCATCCTGCCGGAATTGTCGAGAATCAACTCGGTGGCACCATTCGCAAAAAACCTTTGGTATTCCCGCACCAGCTTTCGGTTTGAATTGAGTTTGTTGATACGCTCAGACTCTTTTACCCATAATGGGTATGGTGTCATGGCCACACAATTTTCAAATCCACGGTTCAGCACAAAGCGGTCCTGCATTTCGGTGGGGAGCTGACGGCGCAGCCCGACTGGGACCATTATACGGCCCTTGTCGTCAACCTTAACTTCAAATTCCCCAATTAGTTGCATTTCGCTCTTTCGGTTTTTGCTCCTCAAATGACTGACCTACAGCATTCAGCATTTAAGGTGGGTAAAGGTAGAAAAAGTATTTCCACTTTTTACCACTTAACGCGGTTTTTGTTGATAAATTATGTCATGCTACACAAAAACATAGTCTGTTTATGAAAATAGACCCATTTATACTAATTGATTTTTAATATGTTTCATTAAAAATAGTAAGTTTATACAATTGTGGGAGAATGTGGGGGAAATTAACAAACGAGCCATAATTTTAAATCCACTACTTTTGAAATCCTTGAATTTTTGAGCGGCCTGAATGGAATTATGAAAAACTCTGAAAACAAATCACTTATAGATATCGACTCGGTTTTTAAGAGCAAGAACCCTGGGCTTTATTCCATGCTCCCAAGAATATTCTTCAGTTGGCTAAAAAAGACTGTACATCAGGAGGAAATCAACAGCTTTATTCATAGAAATGGCCATCGATTTGATTTTGAATTTATTGATGCCATAATTTCAGAATTCGGCGCACAGGTAGAAATTGAAGGCTTGGAACATATCCCGGAAACGGGAGGGTTTGTGGTAGCAGCCAACCATCCATTGGGCGGACTCGATGCTATTTCATTGATTCAAAGTGTTGGAAAAAAAAGGGCTGATGTCCGATTTATTGTAAACGACATCTTGCTTAAGCTGGTAAACCTCAAAGGGCTTTTTATTGGAGTAAACAAACATGGAAAGAATGATGCCCAAGTACACAAAAACTTGGACGAGCTATATGCATCGGGAATGGGGGTGCTGATCTTTCCAGCGGGATTGGTATCAAGGAAAAAAAACGGATTGCTTCGTGATCTGGAATGGAGGAAAAGCTTCATCATCAAATCCAAAAAAAACCGCATCCCTGTGATACCCGCATTCATAGACGGTGAAAACTCTGCATTCTTTTACAAGCTATCCAACATCAGAAAAAGGTTGGGCTTAAAAGCCAATATCGAAATGCTTTACCTACCCGACGAGATGTATAAACAAAAGGGAAGAACTATTCGCATTACTTTTGGAAAACCAATCGATAGCACAGCCTTTGAGAATCCATCAAATGATCGTGAATGGGCCGACAAAATAAAAAACATGGTTTACTCGCTATCGAATCAAAGACCGGTTAATAAATAACCCTGTTCATCAGTGGAACATATAAAGGATCTGATACCACCGATAGATAGAACTCTGCTGGAAGCGGAGTTGACACGTGAGCTTTTCGTTCGCGACACCAACAATGGCTCCAATCAAATTTTTATCGTCAACGCCTATAACGCACCTAACACCTTAAGGGAAATAGGAAGATTGCGCGAATTGACATTCAGACATGCGGGAGGTGGCACGGGTTTAGACTGCGACCTTGACGCTTTTGATCTAATTGGTTCCGTTTACAGCCAGTTGATCGTTTGGAGTCCTGAGGAAAAAGAAATCGTTGGAGGTTACCGTTTCATTGAGTGTTCCAAGGCCGATAAAAACGATGCAGGGGTTTTCAATTTGGCTACTTGCGAGCTTTTCAGCTTTTCAGAAAACTTCATCCACAACTTCCTACCCTATACGATCGAACTTGGTAGATCTTTTGTACAACCCCGATTCCAACCTTCGGCTGAGAACCGAAAAGGATTGTTTTCGCTCGATAATCTTTGGGATGGACTTGGGGCCATCATTGTTGATTACAAGCACATCAAGTATTTCTTCGGCAAAGTGACCATGTATAGCGATTTCGACGGGTTGGCACGTGATTACATTTTATCATTCATGGGGCATTTATTCCCAGATCATGAAAAACTAGTGGAACCCATTGAGGCTCTCCCTTTGAAACATGATGTTTCAGCTTTCATTTCGGAAATCTCAGGGTTGCCCTATAAGGAGGCGCATAGAATACTCAATAGCAAAGTGCGCGACCGTGGTGAAAACATTCCGCCTTTGTTTAACTCTTATATGAATTTGTCGGCCACGATGAAAACCTTCGGAACTGCACGAAACAACCATTTCGGAGATGTGGAGGAAACCGGAATCCTGGTCACTATTGCTGACATTTACGATTCCAAGAAAGACCGACACATCTCATCTTACATAAAAAACAGCCATAGAAATTAATGTCAGATTCCAACAAGGCTGAATTCATCAGCAGCTATGGTGATTACCTTAAATGTGTGGCGCATGAGCAAGCGGAATTCGCTTTCATCGGCCGATCGAATGTTGGCAAGTCATCGCTGATCAATATGCTGGCTGGTGTGAAGGATTTGGCAAAAACATCTTCCACCCCCGGAAAAACCCAAACCATCAATCATTTCAAGTTTCCTGCAGGTTGGTATCTGGTTGACTTACCCGGATATGGCTATGCGAAATCCTCAAAAACCGAGCGAGAAAAATGGGATAAGATGGTGCGCGGTTATTTGGAAAACCGAAAAGAACTCACATGTTTGGTGGTTTTAGTGGATGCCCGTCTAGAGCTACAACGTTCGGATCTGGAATTCATCAATCAACTCGGCGAAAGCGGAGTTCCATTTGTAATCGCCTTTACCAAGGCAGACAAATTGACCAAGACTCAACTACAAAAAAACATCGCTGATTATAAAAAGCGTTTAGCCGAGTGGTGGGAAGAGCTGCCGAGAATGTTCATCACGTCCTCAACTGAGCGAACTGGAAGAGATGAATTGATGGCCTTTTTCGCTGAGTACTCTTGAACAAGTATTCAAGCAGGCTTCACTTGAGCACACCCGTCATTTTGCCGAAACGTTGGGCAAATGCAGCAATCTCGTCTGCAGCCTTTTCATCATTTGTAGATCTTCTATAGGTGTCTGCCATGCTTCGCAATGTTTCATAATAAAGATGCTGCATTTCTTCAACCATCATTTTCTTGGTCCACAAATCGATACGCAGTGTGCAGCTGTCCTTGGGGTCCCAAATGGAAATCATCACAGAGCTGCAATCCTTTTCGCCAAGGATTCCTGAGTCATCTGCCTGCCATTTGATGGTCTCCGGCATACGGTTATCGTCAAGCGTAACGTTGAATTTTATTTCTGAGTGTTTCATAAGATCAAGGTTTGTATCCCGACTGTTCCAGGATTTTTAACGCATCTTTTTCTGCAATGAGTTTCGGCAGGGACAATTCGGTGTTTTTATCCATGTATTTTTTGACGATTTGCCATCCCACCCAAACACCGATTCGATCCGGAGCCTCTTCCGGAAATCCAGAAGATTTAGGAGCTTCACCCAAGAATTTGATATAGTGGGAAGGGTCGGTACTGAACAACATTTTCTTTTCTATGAACAGCGACCAAATTTTCTCTTCGTTATCCTTACACCATTTGAGTTCACCAGGCGAAAATGCAAGCAATACTGAGTCAGCTGTTTCTGGCAACATCATGCTCGCATAATACATGGACTTGCCTTGATGAATCATTTGATTCAGGAATTCTTTGCCTTCTAATTCCCTAGGGTGTTCTGTACTGAACCAGCCAAGTACGGAAGCCGGCACAAGGTATTGTGGTGCCATTCGTTTACGCATGAACAACGGCATTCCGATCATCTCATAGTAATGGGAGTTCTCTCCCAAGAACATATCAAGTCCTAAGCCAATGAATCCACTGTCGATGGCTATGGCATAGTTGAAAAAAGTATTTCAAGCCACAATTCTTGGGAAGGTGTCTTGGGGAAAGTAATACTTATAGTGTTTGGCGAACTCGCTGAACCCCTCCTCGATTTCACGAGTGTCTTTAAAAACAGAGTCGATTGATAAGGAGACGCTCGAAACACTGGAATCAGTTACAAATGACCTCAACGCCTCTGACACTTCCTCATCAGTTCCAGGGTTAATCTGAAGTATTTTGAAAGTGTAGGTCTCATAAAACAGGCCATACTTATCCTTAAGCGTTGCAATCGCATCAGACTTCATAATCTGCGCAGATAAATCGTGATCGAATCTTTCTAATTTCGTATCAACCTGAATATCTGACACATCGGGTTTATCCGCCCCGCATGAACAAAGCATGCAAAAACAAATCAAAGCCCAAAGGGCGGATCTGAAACGTATTTTTGAGTAAAATTGCATAACCAATAAGCAAAGCTATGAATAAACGTGTATTACTTTCAATTATGATGGCAATAGCCATTTCTTTCTCAGCAAACGCACAAAATGACGATGGAAGCAAGTTCCATTTTGGATTGAAAGCTTCGCCCAGTTACAATTGGATGAAAACGGATGGCACAGGACTTGAAAGTGATGGAGGTAGCATAGGACTTTCCTACGGTTTGATGACTGAGTTTGCCATTTCAAAAAATTATGCTTTTGCTACCGGACTTGAAATCACCTACAGAGGAGGGAAGTACAATTTAAAATCTGGTGATATATTGTATGGATCTTACAAGCAAAAGCTTCAATATGTAGAGGTGCCTGTGGGACTTAAACTCAAAACAAATGAAATCGGATACTTAAAATACTATGGTTTGTTCGGAGTACTTCCCGGGGTTTTGGTGAAGGCCAAAGAGGATATTGATTTTGAAAGTGCTTCAGATGAAGACATTGAAAACAATGGCAACCAATCGAATTTTTACGCTTTCAATGTGCATTTGAATGTAGGTGCTGGAATCGAATACAACCTGGGTGGAAACACCTCCTTCACTGCGGGCATTCATTACAACAATGGTTTGATGGATATTTACAAAGGCTCTGATGACGAACCCTCCGCTCAATTCCGTACGGATGCCATCGTATTGAACGTCGGCATTTTCTTCTGATTCATTTTCTTCTTAAACAATGAAGATCGCCCTGGCTCAGATCAATTGCCATATTGGCAATTTCGATGCTAATACGGGGCTCATCATCAAACACATTGAGCAGTCGCGCGCTTCTGGAGCGGAGCTGGTTGTTTTCCCTGAGATGGCTGTTTGCGGTTACCCTCCAATGGATTTGTTGGAGTCGCTGGATTTTATAAACAATTGCACTGATGCCATCCAAGAAATCGCCAAACACTGTGTTGGCATCACGGCAATTGTTGGAAGTCCGTCTTCAAATCCATCCCCGAAAGGGAAAAATCTTTTCAATTCAGCCTACTTGCTATCAGATGGGGAAATAAAAGACGTTTTTCACAAAACCTTATTACCCACGTATGATGTGTTCGATGAGTACCGGTATTTTGAACCAAACACTGTGTTCAAGACGATTGTACTCAATGGAAAAAGAGTGGCCGTCACCATTTGTGAAGACCTGTGGAATGAAGAGGATGATCCTATGTATACGTTCTCTCCTTTGGAAAAAACAGGTGATGGCAATTTAGATCTTGTGATCAACATTGCCGCTTCACCTTTTGATTTCAATCATCGCGAGAAACGCATTTCCATCCTTCAACGTAATGCAGTCAAGTACGAAGCCCCAATTGTATATGTGAATCATGCAGGCGCTCAAAATGATTTGGTGTTTGATGGCGGCTCGATGGTTTTAGATGCAGATGGGTCAATCATATTTGAAGCCTCTTATTTTACAGAAGGCCTTTTCAACACAACAATACCATCTACAAATAATCAAACCACAAGCATTACTATGTCGAAGGAAGAGCGCATCCGACAAGCTTTGGTGTGTGGTATCCGTGATTACTTCAGTAAGTGTGGCTTCAGTGATGCTGTATTAGGTTTATCAGGCGGGGTTGATTCAGCACTGGTGGCTGTGCTAGCCGTTGAGGCATTGGGCGCCGATCATGTGCATCCAGTTCTTATGCCTTCCGCATTTTCATCAGGGCACTCTATTCAAGACGCATTGGAATTGTGTGAATTGAATGGATTGACAAGCAGAACGATTCCCATCAACAACATCTACGACAAATTCCTGAACGAACTAGCTCCCGCATTCGAAGGGAGACCATTCGATATCGCAGAGGAGAATGTGCAGTCGCGCACCCGTGGAACCATCCTCATGGCATTGTCCAACAAGCATCATTACGTGCTGTTGAATACGTCAAACAAAAGTGAGCTTGCTGTAGGTTATGGAACATTATACGGCGATATGGCGGGTGGCTTATCCGTAATTGGTGACCTGTATAAAACCGAAGTGTATGCGCTTTGTAACCATCTGAACTCAACCCGGATGAGGATTCCACAAAGCATATTGACCAAGGCGCCATCAGCCGAACTAAGGCCTGGCCAAAAAGATTCAGACTCGCTTCCTGATTATGATTTATTGGACCGCATCCTATTCCATCACATTGAAGGAAAATTGGGTTCAAGCTCGTTGATAGAGATGGGATTTGATGCCGCAGTTGTATCCAAAGTTCTGTCGCTAGTACGCCGCAGTGAATACAAACGATTTCAATTCGCTCCCATAATCCGTGTTTCCACAAAAGCCTTTGGAACAGGAAGACGCTACCCTTTGGTAGCATCGTATTCTTAAGCCTTACTTGTAACATACACTTGTTGAAAATTAACACGACTTGCGCCTTAGCTTGGCGCAGGTTGAACTTACTTTGTGCCTAAAGACAATTCCATGAAAAACAAACTGGCAATAATCGCTTTATTTCTTTTTACAAGCACATCATTCGCCCAAAACACATCAGACACTTTCGGTGAGGGCGATAATGTGATTGGACTTGGACTAGGAGTTGGAGGTGTATACGGGTTTTCGGGATATGCTACTCAATCACCTGCGTTTGGAATCCACTTCGACCATGGCTTCAAAGAGTTGAGTATGGGTGGTGTTATTGGATTAGGAGGCTACGTGGGTCACAAGGGTTTTGATTATGACATTGTGTTGCCTAACGGCAAATACTACGATAAATGGAGCATCACGATCCTTGGAGCTCGAGGGTCCTTCCATTATGATTTGTTGGAAGTTGAAAACCTCGACACCTACGGCGGAGCCATGCTGGCTTTTCACATACTGAACAGTAAAAACAATTTACCTAATGGTTATCAGTACAGCCGTAACTATTCAAGTGCTCTTTACGCCTCTCTTTTTGCCGGCATGAAATATTATTTCACAGACAACGTAGGCGCTTTCCTTGAATTGGGTTACGGAGTGTCATGGGCTACTGTAGGGGCCTCGTTCAAATTCTAAAGAATCACTTAAATGCCGTAAAAAAAGCCCAGGTGAACCCAGGGCTTTTTTGTGCTTTTGCATAGATTACTGAATCTCCCATACATCGCGGCCACGCAGCAATTTGTCGAGGTCGCCTGAGCCTTTGGAAGTGATTACATTCTCGATTTGGGTTTTCATGCCGTCTTCGTAACAAGGGCGGTCTTCCACGTAGAACACACCAAAAGGACGAGGCAAATGGTCGCCTCCATTACGGGGATTATCAAAGAAGCGGCTCAACATGGAAGCTTTCAAGCGGTCTGTTTCATCGTGTATCCAAAGGTCGTTTGTGGAATGGCTGGCCATATCCACAACAACAGGTTTAAATCCATCAAGCTTGATACCTTTCTCGCCATTCTGTCCAAACACCAATGGTTTTCCATGCTCTACAAAGAGCGTCTCAATCTTCTTGGTTTCCTTGTCGGTGAAGATTTCGAAAGCACCATCGTTGAAAACGTTACAGTTTTGGTAGATCTCAACAAATGAAGTACCCTTGTGCTTATGTGCTCGACGTAAAATCTCTTTTAAGTGAACGGGGTCACGGTCCATAGAACGAGACACGAAAGTTGAATCAGCACCCAATGCCAAAGCGGCAGGATTGAAAGGATGATCAACAGAACCGAACGGCGTGGACTTGGTCACCTTGCCTTCCTCAGAAGTCGGGGAGTACTGTCCCTTTGTCAAACCATAAATCTCATTGTTGAAGACGAGTAGGTTCACATCAAAATTCCTGCGAAGCAAATGAATGAAGTGGTTTCCACCGATTGACATGGAGTCGCCGTCTCCTGAAACAATCCAAACACTGAGATCAGGCCTAGCGGCTTTAAGCCCGCTTGCAATGGCGGTAGCCCTTCCGTGGATGGAGTGCATACCGAAAGTCTCCATGTAATAAGGGAAACGTGAGGAGCAACCGATACCCGATACGAAAACGATGTTCTCGCGGGGTATTCCTAGTTCAGGCATAACGGTTTGCACCTGCTTTAAAATGGAGTAGTCTCCACAGCCTGGACACCATCTTACATCTTGGTCGGTAACCAATTCCTTCGAGGTGAAGGTTGTCATGGAGGGGTTTGGTTCAACTGTTGACATGGTATTATCTTGATGTTTTGTTGTAAAATTATTTTTCAGAAAGCACCTGCTCGATCTTTTCGAATATCTCACCGGCGGTGAAAGGCATTCCTTGGATCTTGTTGAAGGCAATTGCAGGTATCATGAATTTATCACGGATGATGCGCACCAACTGACCGTTGTTCATCTCAGGAACCAACACTTTATCATAACTGTAAAGTATCTCACCGAGGTTTTTCGGGAAAGGTTTCAAGTGGCGAATTTGTGCGTGTGCTACGTCATAACCTTTGGCATGAGCATCAATCAGTGCGGTTTTGATGGAACCGTATGTCGATCCCCATCCGAGAACAAGGAGTTTTCCTTTTGATGGACCCGAATCGATGGTTTGTTCAGGAATGAAGTCGGCGATTTTTTCCACCTTGGCTTCGCGCATATGCACCATGAACTCGTGATTCTCCGGGTCATAGGATATGTTACCTGTTTCGTGTTGCTTTTCGATACCACCGATGCGATGCTCCAAGCCAGCAGTGCCAGGTATGGCCCATGGACGGGAAAGTTTTTCATCACGCTTGTAAGGGAGGTATTTATCACCGCCATTTTTGGCTTTTATAAACTCAACACTGATAGGCTTGAGGTCGGCTGACTTTGGAAAGCGCCATGGCTCTGCGCCATTGGCTACATAACCGTCTGAAAGGAACATCACAGGTGTCATGAACTCGACAGCTATGCGGCAGGCTTCGTAAACGGTATCAAAACAATCGGCAGGAGAAGAAGCAGCAATTACCGGCATGGGAGCTTCTCCGTTACGGCCATACATTGCTTGCATAAGATCCGATTGCTCAGTCTTGGTAGGCAAACCGGTAGAGGGTCCTCCACGCTGAACGTTTATAACCACCAAAGGGATTTCAAGCATAACCGACAAACCGATGGCCTCACCTTTTAGAGCAATACCTGGGCCGGAGGATGTGGTTACACCCAATGATCCGCCAAAGGCAGCGCCTATGGTGGAACAGATGGCCGCAATTTCGTCTTCCGCTTGGAAGGTTTTTACTCCGAAACTTTTGTATTTGGCAAGTTCATGTAGGATGTCGGATGCAGGGGTGATTGGGTATGAACCCAAGAAAAGTTCAAGTCCTGACTTTTGTGAAGCGGCAATAAGACCCATGGCAGTTGCCTGGTTACCCATGATATTGCGATAAACACCAGACTTCATTTTAGCCGGATTAACCACAAACCGAGGAGTCATAGTTTCGGTGGTATCACCATAGTGAAATCCTGCTTTGAGGATCTTGATGTTGGCGTTCAGGATTTCTGGTTTCTTGGAGAACTTCTCTTCCAAAAACTTGATGCTGTTGTCCAAGGTCCTGTTGTACATCCAATAAAGGAAGCCCAACACGAACATGTTCTTGGAGCGATCAATCTCTTTGGTTCCAAGGCCTGAGTCATTCAAGGCAGAGCGCGTCATCTTAGTAACGTCAATTCGAATCACCTTGTAAGGTTCGAGCGAACCGTTCTCTAACGGATTATCTTGTTCAGCGATATTGGCCAAACGGAGGTTCTTTGCGTCGAAGCCTTCTGTATTGGCAATGATAATACCCCCTTTTTTCAATTGCTTGAGGTTGGCCTTCAATGCGGCTGCATTCATCACAACCAACACATCGCAGCGATCGCCGGGAGAATAGATGCTGGTGCTTCCGAAGTGAAGCTGGTATCCTGATACCCCGGCCAAGGTTCCCTGGGGGGCCCTGATTTCAGCTGGGAAGTCGGGGAAGGTACTGATGTCGTTACCGAATAATGCCGCCGTGTTGGTGAACTGGGTTCCGGTAAGCTGCATTCCATCACCGGAGTCTCCGGCGAACTTGATAATCACCCTTTCCAGGGTGTCTGTTTGATGCGACATGGCTTAATGAAGATGGTAGTTGAGTCGGTACTAAAATTTGCGACTGCAAAGTTACGGCAAAAAACAGAGGCAATTGAAGATAAAAACCAATAAAATGGAACTAACGGTAAAGAATCACCAATCAATCCAATGTCATTGATTTTCTGTTATTTAAGCTCAATAAATGTGGATGATGCTGCAGCGGCTTTGTTACACCGAAGCGTTCGTCGAGCTTGGCGATGTTTTTTACTGCGCCGGCCACGAAATAGACAAATAACAGATTTTCAACCCTTCGGCCAAAAATCGCTTCTCATAGGTGGTTTTGATATCCAACACGGGATCTGCATCCAAGGTGGCGTACAGGTCCGAAGTGGAAACATGGATGGTGGCACCAGCTGCATTGGCACGTTCTACAGAGTATTCATGAAGTGGCAATGAATCCGTCTTCAAATGCACCCTGCCGCCGGGAACTAAAAGCTTGCGGTACATATCCAAAAACCTAGGTGCTGTCATCCGGCTTTTCTCCCGGGTTTTTTGTGGCTGTGGATCCGGGAAGGTGATCCAAATGGAACTGATTTCCTGTGGCTCGAATATGGAACCCAAATGCTGTATCTGGGCCCTCATAAAAGCAGCATTCATTACCTGCTCTTCATTGATGGTTTTCGCACCGCGCCATATACGAGCTCCTTTTCGGTCGATGCCGATGAAATTTTGATTTGGAAACATGCGGGAAAGCCCAACCGTATATTCGCCCTTGCCACAACCCAACTCCAATACGATTGGCCGGGTATTGCCGAAAACCTCAGAGCCCCACTTACCTTTAAGATGATAGTCGCGATCGGAATAGGCGGTACCCGGTTGATAAACCCGCTGCATGCCTTCCAGATCGGCGAAACGTTTCAATTTGTTTTTTGCCATAAATTGCCAAAAGCGTACGCTGCAAAATTACACAATCGCTTAGGTGTTGAAGTACGATTACCTTTGCCGGATGCGAGAAACTGCGGTCAGAGTATTGGTTGCCCCATTGGATTGGGGCCTTGGACATGCCACGCGTTGCATACCGGTTATTGAGGCCTTATTGCGACGAGGCTGCAAAGTACTGATCGCAGGCAGTGGCTTCGGTGGCGAGATGCTACGTAAAAGGTTCCCGAATCTGGTTTTCGAGTCGCTACCTTCCTACAACATAACCTATCCCCGCAAGGGAAGTATGGCTTTGCACTTGCTGAAGCAACTACCTCCATTATTGAGCGTCATTCGTACTGAGCGCCAAGCATTGGAACAAATCATTGCAAGGCATCAGGTTTCCCATGTAATCTCCGACAATCGTTATGGCTTGCACTCCAATGCTGCCAAGTGCATTTTCATGACACACCAAATTCACGTTTCATCAGGCAGCAGCCATCCGTGGATTGACCAATTATTGTTTGTTCTTCATAGGAGGTTCATAGAAAAATTCGACGGTGCTTGGATTGTAGACGATCCTGAAGACCATAAAGGCAAATGGGCGGGTAAGCTTTCGAACCCTGAAGGCCTTAGAATACCTTATCGTTTTGTCGGGTTGCTTTCTAGATTCAGTAACGACGAACCTAAATTGTTATCAAAAGAAGATCCTTTCCAACGCATTGCATTGCTATCGGGCCCTGAGCCTCAAAGAAGAATATTGGAGGAAAAAATCTTGCGACATTTTGATGGGTTACCAGGAAAGAGCTTGATCGTACGAGGTATTGCCGGAGATGATGTAATTGTCGACAAAAAAACAACCATATTAAATGGCATTGACGATTTAACCCTAAGCAAAGCAATATCAAGCAAACCCATTGTGTATTGCAGATCGGGCTACAGCACTTTGATGGACCTTTTACATCTTCAACACACGAGAGCGGTATTGATACCCACGCCTGGACAAACGGAACAAGTCTATTTAGGGGCTCGCTTTGAGCGTATGTTCGGATTCACTTGCATTGGGCAGCACATGTCGATGCCCGTTGAAAACGAAATATTGGCTGCACAATATCCAAAATTGAATGATCGTAATTTGCTTGAGGAGTCCATAGATCAGCTTTTGAGCGCGTCCTCTCCAAAAGCCATTTGAACATTCCCGACTATTTAAACGTTGATTGTTCTATATTCGCAACAATTACGGTTGGCTGGTAATTATTACCCGTCATTAAAAGGGAATCCGGTGTAAGTCCGGAACAGTCCCCGCTGCTGTAAGCCCGGAGTTTAACTCCGTCCGAAAATTGCCACTGTTGTCGGTTGATAACGGGAAGGCCGGATGGATGGGTGAGTCAGAAGACCTGCCGTAATTGAGTTATTGCCGTCTTTCGGAGGAAAGGATTGGGCGTATAAATCAGGGCTGTGTCCCTGAACGTCCTCTTTTTCCGCCGTTTGGCGAAAAACCAAATTGATGAGGACCACAGTCGCAAAAATCATGTTGTTTTTTTCTTGCTGCACGCAAAGCCTATTCGCGCAGCAAAAAGACACCTTGGTTTTGCCTGCCGCTGAAATCGTAGCCGAACGTCCGTTGCTTTTCTCTATTGGAAATTCAACCACCTTGTTGGATTCAGCATTTGTTGCTACATCTCAAGGAAACAATTTAGGCGAATTGCTCTCTCAACAATCCGCACTGTTTGTTAAAACCTATGGAGCCGGAGGATCCTCCACCCTTTCGTCTCGCGGCACCGAAGCTCGACATACCGCAGTCTTTTGGAATGGACTGAACATCTCCTCGCCTACACTCGGATTGAATGATTTGTCGTTGACCCCTGTTTCTTTTTGCGACCGCATATTGATTGTTCGCGGAGGCTCTTGTGCCATCAACGGATCCTCATCGATTGGAGGAAGTGTACACTTATTACCATCAGATCCACTATTTGAGAAGCGCAGTGTTATTTCCGCTTCCTCGGAGATAGGAAGCTTTGGAACATTTAACACATCACTCTCCTCTCAATGGGCGGGAAAATTTGTGGAGAGCAAAACACAAGTCTTTTACTGTTCAGCCAACAACAACTTCAAGTTCGTAAATCGGGCCAACCGAGATTTTCCCGAACAGCGGCTAACCAATGCAGCTAACAGCGGATTTGGAATCATGCAGGATTTACGTTTCAAGACCGGAGCCGACCAGTACGCCGGCTTGAGTGCCTGGTACCAGACTTTGTCGAGGGAGATTCCTCCTTTGATGACCGACCCCTCCAGTGATGCTACACAAACCGACAGCTCTTTAAGATTGGTGGGCACTTACAAAATCAATAAGCAAAAATGGGGCGTTCATGCCAATGGCGGTTTTTTTTATGAGTACCAGCGATACAACGATCCTGAATATTCAATCACAACTTACTATCCCTCACGAACCTTGACAGGGGATGTTGAGTGGCGCAGGGTTTTGAGTCGTTCACTCATCATAAGCGCCGGAACTAACTACTCTGGATCATCTGCCAAATTCAATGAATATGGATCGGAGCTGCAACGTCGCGAACTTTTCTCCATCTATTCAGGAGTCAAGTTCAACCACTTGGAAAAACTGAGAGCCCAGTTGAATCTTCGAAAAGAAATGCTCTATTCCAATGCGCCCAGATTCATACCGCAACTAGGCTTAGAAGCCAATGTCTATAAAAACATGCTTGTTGCACATGCCTCAATTGGTCGCAATTACCACATTCCATCCATGAACGATCTTTATTGGGTGCCGGGTGGAAACCCTGACTTGTTGGCTGAGGATGCATGGAACGGCGAGTTGGGTTTGGAGTTGAAGATTCCATCTTTTGAAAAAACGAAAATCAGAATCAATGCATTTGGTAGCAAAACCGAGAATTGGATCCGCTGGCAACCTACCACAGGCGGCATATATGCTCCCGACAACTTACGAAAAGTTGAAACCAAAGGTGGAGAAATACTCATCACCCACCGGCAATCATTCAGTAAATCCGTAATTGATTTCTCCGCCGAGTATTCTTTTGTTTCCTCCAGCATGATTGAAACCTACCATGCAAATGAAATACACCTGCTAGGAAATCAACTGATGCACATCCCCAATCACAAAGCCACCGCTGGCATATTCTACAAAAAAGGAAATACCACGGTAGTGATTAATCATTCCTTCACCGGATCCCGCTATACGGATGCGGATAATACGCAATGGCTGGATGGTTATGTTTTAGCCGACTTGAGATTAGAGCACTGGTTTAAGCTCAATCGGTCAGGTTTCGCGATTACTGCAAGTGCATATAACCTATACGATACGGAATATCAAATTATGCCATACCGTCCATCGCCAGGCAGGTGGTTTAGTGTTGGACTGAAATTCACGCATACAAACAATAAATCTTAAAAATGAATTCATCAAAAACCTTTCCCACTAATTTTTACTTCATCCTTTTGCTATCTTCATTGATGTTCCAATCCTGCAAAAAGGACGACATGGACGCTGTAACTCCTCCTACGGGCAGTGGTGTTTATGTGGTGAATGAGGGTACGTTTTTCGCGGGCAACGGAGAGCTATCCTTCATCAGTGGTTCCAACGGCTCCGTCACCAACAATCTCTTCCAGTCGGTAAATGGATTTGCCGCGGGCGATATTGCTCAGTCATTCCATATCCATCAAGGAAAAGGATATTTAGTGATGAACAATTCACAAAAAATCGAAGTGGTACAAGTTCCTGGTGTTACCAGCATTGCCACCATCACAGGTTTTTCAGGACCACGCTACATGGTTTCGGCAGGCAACCGGGGTTATGTAACCGATTGGAGCAGCAAATCAGTTAAGATGGTCGACTTGGACCAGCACGCCATTATTTCTTCCATTGACGTGGGCTTATTACCGGAGCAATTGCTGTTGGCTGGTGATAAATTGTTCGTACCAAACAGTGGCGACAGCACAGTCAGCATTATAGATTTAAATACCTGGTCATTGTTGGCTACCATAACTGTTGGATTAGGGCCAAATAGTATTCAGAAAGACGACCACGGACGAATCTGGGTTTTATGCAATGGCTCTACAGGACCTGATTACATTGGTGGCACTGCAGATGATGTGGCAGGTTCTTTATGGAGGATCAATGCCAATACCTTTGCCACAGAATTGGTAATGCCTATGGGGCAATTTGAGCACCCATTGAAACTTCAAACCAATTCGGATGGCACCATGCTCTACTTCTTAAACGGATTGGATGGTTACACTGGAGCCATTTACTCGATGAATGCGGATGATCTTGTATTACCAAGTAGTCCGAATGTTTCTGGCAGTTTTTATGGACTTGGTATCGATCCGAACAATGGAAATGTCTGGGGTGGTGTTGCTCCAAGCTTCACGCAGAATGGCTATGTACTCCGATACGACTTGAATGGAATACGTGTTGATTCGATTGGAGTGGGTATAGCGCCGAACGGCTTCGCCTTCAACTAAAAAATCATTGTATTCTAGTAACGATGGTTGCCGTTGAAATCTCGTTGCTGCGGTTTCCAGCTCTGTCTTCCAGAACTGCTTTGTAATAAATAGTGTCGTTGGGCCGCAAGATATTGTAATCAATGTTGATTCTGATATCTCCCTTGAGGGACGAATTGTTGCCACGAGGTTCCAAGTATGGAACACGGTACTCTAAAGGTGCGTTCAACTGTGCCTCTTCAAAAACACCGTTATTCTTCTCGAATAGCCTGACATAAACATCTCTCCCAAAGGAGTCGGAAGCGACAGTACCTATATCACCGTCGCCGTCGGTGAATGAAAAAGCCAGCACCAAGGAATCCAAGCCAGAAAGTGATTGGTATTTCTCCAACGACTTGAAAGCGATTACTGGCGTAACGGGATATGTTTCTTCATCGGAGCACGATACAAGTGAAAACGCGCCTATTGAAAGCACCAATAAACAAGGGATAAATTTTTTCATAAGGTAAATTTAGTCAAATTTAGAGCGAAGTATTCCTAATTTGGCAGGTATAATCTCGATCCTATGGCACATATCATCCCCGTACGGGGCATTACCCCGAAATTTGGAAAAGACTGCTTTCTAGCTCCAAATGCTACGGTTATCGGAGAAGTCACCATGGGTGATGAATGTTCGGTCTGGTTCAATGCGGTAGTTCGAGGTGATGTGAACTCCATCTCGATCGGTAACCGCGTCAACATTCAAGACCAGGCGGTCATCCATTGCACTTACGAAAAGGCTCAAACAATCATTGGCAACGACGTTTCCATCGGCCATTGTGCCATCGTACATGGTTGTACGCTTCACGATCATGTTTTGATCGGTATGGGTGCCATTGTAATGGACCATGCTGTGATTGGCGAGGGTGCGATGATTGCTGCAGGTGCGGTTGTATTGGAGAACACCATTGTAGAGCCCGGTAGTATTTGGGCGGGAGTCCCTGCAAAAAAAATCAAGCAAATGACTCCCGAACATTTCAAGGATTTGAATGGAAGGATTGCCCGGAACTACCTGATGTATTCCAAATGGTACTCGCAAGATAATGGCTGAATCAGCCTTTCCACAAGTTGCGTAATTCGAGTTTGATTTTCCCCTTGAGGAATATACGCGTACTCTTTTCAAAGGAAGTGGTGAGGTCGGAAACAAAAAACCTTTTGACACCGGCTTTCTTTCGATCTGCAAGCAGTTTCTCTTTTTTCAGGATGGTGTGGAGTTTAGCAGCTACTATCTCGGCAGAATCAACTATTAGTATTTCACTTTTATAAAATTCTCCGATTTCCTTTCGTATGAGTGGATAGTGCGTGCAAGCCAAAATCAGCGCATCGATCTTTTTCAATTTGGGCCTAGACAGGTAATTGTTGATGATGGTGCGGCTGATGTTGTTATTGAAAAAGCCTTCTTCAATCATTGGTGCCAATAATGGAGTAGCCAAGGAGCTGACTTTTTTATCGGGGGCCTTGGATGCGATTCCTTGAGCGTAAGCATTGGATCGGATAGTTGCACGCGTACCGATAACACCAACCTGGTGTACCGACCTAAGTGAAGAGACTTTTTCCACCACCGGATTAATCACATCCAACACCACCGCTCTGCCTGCGGCATGTTGTTTGACTGTTTCGTAAGCGACCGAGGATGCTGAGTTGCATGCGATCACGATGGCTTTACAGCCGTTTTCCAACAGGAAATCCGTTATCCGTATTGCATAACCGCGTATGGCGTCCGCGGATTTCTCGCCGTAAGGCATATGAGCGGTGTCGCCGAAATAGACGATAGATTCGGCAGGCATTTGTTTCAAAATCGCGTCGGCAACTGTAAGCCCTCCGATACCCGAGTCGAAGATTCCAATAGGCGCCTGCTTGGCGTTTTGAGATGTTTTCTTGGCAGTCAACTTAAATTATAGCTACAAGTTAAAAATTGAAAAGCCTCCAGTGAAACTATCAAAGGTTTCAACCGGAGGCTTAATTGCATCGGATCAGAGATTATTTCAATCCGAGTTTGGTTTTTACCATTGGCATGATGTCATCAGAATCCTGAGCATAAATGACCGAGCCGCGGCTCATGTCAAAAATGTAGGCATATCCTTTCTCCTTGGCAACGGTTTTGATTGCTTCCTCTACTTTCTTTGAGATAGGCGCTAAAAGCTCCTGCTCCTTTTTTTGAACGGAAGTTTCAGCATCTTCTTGGAACTGGCGAATTCTTTGCTCGAGGTCGTCTACCTCTTTGGCTTTGGTCTGACGGACAGGCTCGGCCATGGTAGCTTCAGAGGCCTTGAAATCCGAAACCTTGGATTGGTATTCGCTGAACATTACCTTCAATTGAGATTCCAATGATGCACTGAATTTCTGCAAAGTGGAATCAGCAGCTTTCATTTCAGGAAGTAGCAACACCAACTGGCTAGTGTTGATATGACCTAGCTTTGCATGTTGTGCGAAAGAAGCAGGAATTGAGAAGACCAAGGCAAACGCAATGGTTAAGAGAGCACTTTTCATAATTGGGATTGTTTGATTAGTTGAAGATTTGAATGGTAAAGTCAATTAAAGATTATTTGGGTTTGACATCAGAGCTGCCGCCACCTGCCGGGTTTTCTCTCACAGGAGTGGTCCCGCCGCCGCCAGATGATCCGCTGCCTGGTTTGCCCGAGCCTGAATCGCCACCTTTATCCGCAGCTTTATAACCCATAGCATTCAAGATGTCATCGCTCTTATCGAATTTAGGATTGGCAAAAAGCATGATCAAGTCGCTTGATTTGTCGAAAATGGCTGCATAACTCTGCTCTGTAGCCATTTTCTTGATAGCGTTGTAAATCTTGTCTTGGATCGGTTTCACGAGCTCTTGTTTCTTTTTGAATAGCTCGCCTTCATAACCAAACTTAGATTTTTGAAATTCTTTTGCTTCTTTTTCCTTAGCAATGATTTCGTTTTCACGTTTACGCTTCATTTCATCCGTAAGCAAAATTTGCTCGGCTTGGAAATCCTTGTAAAGTTTGTCGATAAAGGCATATTTGGTTTCCACCTCCTTTTGCCAGCTAACAGATAATTGATCCAATTGCTGTTGTGCTGATTTGTATTCAGGAATGTTATCCAGGATGTATTGGGTGTCTACATAGCACCACTTTTGAGCCATGGCTCCGGTCGAAAAAAGCATGACCGAAAGCGCCAACATTGAGATTAACTTCTTCATAACGAATGGTTTTTAACTTAATGCAAATTTAGTGTTTTTTCAGAACTGCTGTCCGATGGTGAAATGGAACTCTCCTCCGTTCCTGTTTGGTAAACCAGGGACATTATCAAATCCGTAGCCCCAATCCAGTCCTAACAATCCGAACATTGGCAAGAATATCCTAACTCCCGCACCAGCAGCCCTTTTGACGTCGAAAGGACTGTATTCTCGGAACCGGCCAAACGCATTCCCAGCCTCGAGGAAACCCATGACATATATCGTAGCCGATGGATTCAGGGAAAGTGGATAACGCAGTTCCATGGTGTACTTATCATAAATTGTGCCACCTCCACGTGGATTCAAAGAATTGTTGGGATACCCCCGTTGAGCGATGATTTCGCGTCCGTCCAATGAGAAGCCAGACAATCCATCACCGCCAAGGTAAAAGCGCTCAAATGGCGACTGCCCTATGCCTTTATCATAGTAGCCCAGGAATCCGAAATTAGCCCTGGCATGTAAAACCAATTTATTCCATGCAAGAGGCGTAAACCAAGCTGCCGAAAACTTCCATTTGTGATATTCGATAAACTTATACTTTTCCTGGTCCTCCAATTTCGCATAGTCTTTGTCGTTGAACAGGGAATATGGAGGCGTTAACTGCAAGGTGAGTGAAAACTGTGATCCAGTCCTTGGATAGATAGGAGCATCAACCGAATTACGGGACACGGTCTCTTGAAAGTTGATGTTGTTGGCATATCCATCGGAAAAAAGGAACGTAGAGGAATAATTCAACAATTCGTAATACTGGTAATTGACCTCATGAAAAACACTAAAGTAATCGTCTGGTTTGCGCAGCCTCTGTCCAAGCCCCACTGAAATGCCATTGATACCAATAGATTGCCTTGAGTCATCCGATTTAGGAAGTCCATTGGACTGAATAGAGCGGAAGGTTGAAACGGTCAATGAGTTGGGCTTCTTACCTCCGAGCCAAGGTTCGGTGAAGGAAGCGCTGTAAGATTGAAAATACTTACCGTTTGTTTGGGCACGTAAGCTTAAACGCTGACCATCACCTGATGGCAAAGGAGTCCATGCCCCCTTCTTGAAAAAGTTTGCCGCAGAGAAATTGCTGAATGTAACACCGAGGGTTCCAACAACCTGTCCTGCACCCCAACCGCCAGAAAGTTCAATCTGGTCAGAGGGACGCTCCTCCACGACGTATTCGATATCTACGGTTCCGTCTTGTGGATTCGGCTTGGGATTCACGCCTAATTTCTCTTGGTCGAAATAACCTAATTGAGCCAACTCGCGTTGAGTTCTGATGATATCTGAGCGGGAGAATAATTGTCCGGGAATTGTGCGTATCTCACGCATTACCACCTTGTCGTTTGTTTTGGTGTTACCTACAATCGTGATTCGGTTTACAATGGCCTGCTTACCTTCATAAACACGCATTTCATAATCGATAGAATCGCCAACGACAGCGACTTCAACTGGTGTTACCTGAAAAAACAGATACCCATTATCCATGTAAATAGATGTGATATCACGTCCTGATTGACTTCCGAACAAACCTTCGTCCAACTTTTTCTGATTGAACAACTCGCCTCTCTTGATGTTGAGAATTCGATCCAGATCAGAAGCTGAATACTTGGTATTGCCTACCCAGTTCATATTCCGGAAATAGTACTTAGGTCCTTCAGAAACGCGGATCAGTATATCCACCGACTTATCATTGTAGGCATAAACCGAATCGAAGACCACGCGTGCATCACGGAATCCGAGTTTACGGTATTCATTTGCTATCGACTCCTTATCCTGTTCGAAATTTTCATTGATGAACTTGGACGTTGAGAAAAGCCTGTAAAAGTGTTTCTCCTTCGTTTCCTTCAACTTTCGCTTCAACCTTTTCTCCTCTACTTGGGTAACCCCTTCAAAGGTTATGGAATTCACCTTTACTCTTTTTTTCTTGTCGACCACGATGGTCAGTATCTGGCTATTGGGCACATTTTTCTCGTCCTTCAAATCGATACTGACATTCACATTGAAAAAGCCTTTGTCAACATAAAACTTTTTCACTTCGTTGGAAGTGTTCTGGACCAAATCTTCCGTTACAATCTTTCCGGAAACCAATTTGATTTGCTCGCGGAGTTTATCTGCATCCGATTTGGTAACCCCTTCGAAGGAAAACCTTGACAACCTTGGTCGCTCTTCCAAACGGAACTCAAGAAAAATATTGTTGGAGACAATACGCGTAGCAACAATCCTCACATCGGAAAGCAGACCTTGTTTCCAAAGGTTCTCGATGGCCTTGGCTGTTTTCTCACCGGGCACAGTGATTTTATCCCCTACATTCAAACCCGACAATGCAATCAGGACTTTTTCATCGAGGTATCTCACTCCACTGACTGTAATCCCAGCGATTTCGAATTCGCGAGGGTTAGCATAATCGATGATAACATTCGTGCTGTCGCCAATCACGGAGACTTGAGCCGATGCTAGAAATGGCATGATCAGGCAGCACAGTAAAAAAAATATCTTGCGTATATACATTGGCTCAGTCGGTGGTTTGCTCTTGGACCATACCATAGCGGCGGTCACGCTTTTGAAAGTCTTCTATGGCTTCGTAAAAGTCCTCTTTACGAAAGTCAGGCCACAATTTATCTGTGAAATACAATTCCGCATATGCGAGTTGCCAGAGCATGAAATTGCTGATGCGGTGTTCCCCGCTGGTGCGTATCATGAGTTCCGGATCAGGGCAGAAGGATGAGCAAAGGTTTGCAGAAATGACCGAGTCGTCAATATCGTCAGCACTCATTTTTCCAGCCGCAACTGAAGCGGCAATTTTTTTGGCTGCCTGCACTATTTCCCATCTGCTGCTGTAGCTCAGCGCAATGATTAATGTCATTCGCGTGTTGCCTGCAGTTTTTTGTATGGCTTCTTGCAGATTCTTCCTGCAGTTGGATGGAAGGCTTTCAATATCCCCAATGGCCGTAAGACGGATATTGTTATCCATCAATGTTTTGGTTTCCTTGTTAATGGAACTGACCAGCAAATCCATCAGTGCATCAACCTCCCAACGAGGTCTTTTCCAGTTTTCTGTTGAGAATGCGTACAGGGTAAGGAATTTCACGCCAATCTCTGCGGCGGCCTCTACCGTATCACGCACGGCCTTTACACCATTCTGATGTCCTATCGTGCGGAGCAACCCTTGACGTTTGGCCCAACGACCGTTTCCGTCCATGATCACGCAGACGTGGGAAGGGATTTTGGAAAGGTCGATTCGCTCTTTGGCGCTCATGATTCAAAGGAGTACAAATTTAGGAAATATAAGGGGTATGGTTAGCGTAATTTCCCTCTGAATGGCTTACAGT